>JAIOQB010000227.1 GCA_021413585.1 Planctomycetia bacterium | reverse complement strand
TGCCAACGGTGGCACGGAAACCCGCTCGATCGGCAACGACATCGACGCCAAGGTGTATCGCGCTTTGATCACCCGGCGTGCGGAAGACAATGCGGACATCGGCGACACCTTCAAGTAGTCGTCGCTCGTGTCGGATGTAAACCTATAAGCTGCCCCGGCCAACTCGGCCGGGGCAGCTTTTTTTGTTGGCCGACCGGGCGTCGGGCTGGCCCTTTGCCTCGCTCCGCAGCGGCTTGAAAAGTCGCGCCCAATGCCGTATAAGATTGGGTTGCCATCGCAGGGGATTGGACGCGGCAGGCCGAACGTGGGGTCGGCGTTGCGGGTCCTCTTCTAACAACACTCGATTTCGCCGGCGATATCAACGCCAGTGGAATCAATGCCGAAGTGGCGGAATGGCAGACGCGCCAGCTTCAGGAGCTGGTGGCCGAAAGGTCGTGCAGGTTCAAGTCCTGTCTTCGGCACTTGAGAACGAAAGAGGGCCGGCGGTTGCAAGCCGCGGCCCTCTTTTCGTTTCACTGTGCGATTTCACCGCTACATTCGCACTACCCGCTGCGCCGCTTCCATTCCGCCTCGCTCACTTCGCTCCCCTGCCAGAACCAAACGTCGTCGACGTGCGGCGGCGAAGTGTAAACTCGCCGCCAATGGCCGTGTTCCTTGTCGTCGACAACCGGTCCTTCCCACCAGCAGCGGCCGTAATCCTGTTGGCGCACGAATCTACGGCTGCGAACTCCCTGCGGCCAGCGCTGCCACGTGTCCGTGCATTCGGTGGCATCCCGCTTGGTCCACTTGACCGTGTAGGTGTCGGTCCAGGCATACCACGGCAGGACGATCAACAAGACCACGGCGGCACCGCCGATCAGCACCTGGAGTCGACGCCGGCCCGCGTGTTCCGCCCCCCAAAAGATGAACACCGCGCAGATGCCGATCACCGCCAGATAATGGATCCAGGCCGTCAGCCCGGGTTGAGCGTGGCGCGTACCCAGCCAGAACGTGCCGCCCAGCAGCAGCAGCAGCGGCCAGCGCAGCCGCCTCAGTTCGCTCAGAATAACGCCAGACGGGTCCACAGCGTGGCACACGGCGGTAAGAACTTGGCCCCTGTCTCTCCAGCCGAATGTACCCCCGTGGCCCGTGAGGGTCAATCGCCGGCCGCTGCGGGCAGGTCGCCCGGCCGAAAATTGGCCGTCCCAGACTCGACCCGGACTGGTATCATGGCGAGCGAACGATTGGACCGCTCCTCCCCTGCCCGCTATTTCCCACTTTCCGGAGATTGAGCCAGCGTGACAGCCCTCAACACCGAAGAACCGCTGATCGCCGTCTTTGTGGACTACGAGAACCTCGCTCTGGGGGTGCGCGACGTCCACAAGACCAAGACCGATCAGTTCCAGATCGAGCTGATTCTCAAACGGCTGCTGGAGAAAGGGCGGATCGTCTACAAGCGGGCCTACTGCGACTGGAGCCACTATCGCAGCGCCACGCGCGACTTCCACGCCCAGGGGATCGAACTGATTGACATCCCGCAAACCAAGATGAGCGGGAAGAACAGCGCCGACATCCACATGGTGGTCGACGCGCTGGACCTGTGCCACGCCAAGCAGCACATCGACGTGTTTTCCCTGATCTCCGGCGACAGCGACTTCTCGCCGCTGGTAAGCAAGCTCAAGGAGAACAACAAGCGGGTGATCGGCTGCGGCGTGAAGCAATCGACCTCCGACCTGCTGGTGGCGGGCTGCGACGAGTTCATCTTCTAGCCGAAGTCAGAGTCGGGCGATCCCAAGAAGCAGGAAGCCCTGGACCGGCTGATCGAAATCCTCCATTCGCTCGAGCAGGACTACGACGTGCTGTGGGGATCGATGATCAAGCAGGCGATCCGCCGCGTGTACCCCAGCTTCAACGAAGGCTACTACGGCTACCGCGCGTTTTCCGAACTGCTTGACGACGCCCAGAAGCATGGCCTGATCGAGCTGGAGTTCGACCAGAGCCGCGGCAACTACAAGGTGCGGCCGAAGAAGACGTGAGGCGAGGATAACAGGTCTTCCCAATGCCGGCAGCGGCAAATGGCGATCATGAGAAAGCCAATCGGTTGCGTCCTCGCATGCTGCCTGCTGCTGGCCGCCGGTTGCCAACGGCAGGCCAACCTGCCGGCCGAGACCTGGGCGGCATCGCCGGTTGAGCAGTGGCCGCAATTGGTGTTGACCAACGAGGCCCAATTTACGGGCCACACTCCGCTGCACGGGGCCAGCGCAGGCCTCATCAAGACGCGACAGGGCCGCACGCTGGCCGCGACGGCCAGGCACTTGATCGGCTCCGCCGGCGGCGTCGAGCCGTGGATCGCACCCACGGAACTTAAGAACGTGATTCAATCGTGGCGGATGTTTCCGCGAACGCATGCCGACCAGTTCGTAGAGGTCGACTATGCGGAGGCGGCCGAATCGCACCAGGCGAATCTCGATTGGCTCATTCTCCACTTCAAGCAGTCCGACAATTCGCTGCCTGTCACCCCACTGCAACTCCGCCAGCGGCGTGTCGAGGTGGACGAGAAGGTGTACTTGATCGGCTGCCCTTATGCCGAACCAGGGTGCGTGCAAAACGTCTACGGCGGAATCGTCACCGCCCGGTATCAGGACCGGTTTCGCTTCAGCATTGAACGCCCGGTTGACCTGCGCGGATTCAGCGGCGCGCCGATTGTGGACGTCAACGGGCACGTGGTGGGCGTGATGACCGTTGGGTTCAAGCCCAAATTGAAGGGGAGCAATTTAGCGGATGGGGGCGGAGAAGATGCAGCTTCGATATTCAATGAAGTGGACTCGTTGAAATAATCGGGGGGGCGGCGCCAGGTTTACGAACCAGTTTGCAACAATTCATCCGCCCGCTCGGCTATCTTACGCCTCGCCCCTGGCAGCATCGCGGCAAACTCCGCCGGCAGGGACGGCAGGCGCACGCGGCGCAGCACCTGGCCCAGGCGAAACATCAGCCGCTGGTCGTCGACGTAGTCGGCCAGGAAGCGTTCCCGCAGAAAGATCGCGATGAACTTCTCAAGCTGCGGCGGGGCCTCGTCGCGGCCTGACATTTGGCCGACTAAACGAGCCACGCGTGGCGCGTCGATGGACGCCATCTGATCGTAATAGGTCGTCAGGCGCTGCGGTTCGCGCCGAATCAGTTCGGCATCCAGCAGCAACTCCACCAGCACATGTCCTAGAAACCACGTTCGCAAGCCGGTGTCAGGGGGCAGCACATTGCGGGCAGCGGTGGCCAGCTCGGCGGAGAGAACGGCGAACGCCGGCGTGGCGTGAAACCAGCCATCGTCGCGATGATGATCCACGATCCCGCGGGCCAGCGAGGAGGTCAGCGGATCGACATCATTGACGAACGCCGCCGCCCGCTTGCTTCGCACCCGCACGCGGCGATCGACCACGCTCAACCAATCGGGCACCGCCGTCCCCGCCAGCCGGTGCGGATCGTCCAGAGCGTGGCGGCCGTGGGTGAAA
>JAIOQB010000226.1 GCA_021413585.1 Planctomycetia bacterium | reverse complement strand
ATCGAACGGAAGCGGCCCCCGTTTAACGTCTTTGGCGATTCGGCCGGCGACGTGACCCGCAATCTGCGCTTCGCCGGCGGGCTCTCGTCCCGCCGCACGACCGCCGGTCTGGCGGACGACGTGCTGGCCACCTACGGCGACGGCAGCGCGTGCCTGCTGCTCACGTCGTTTGGCAGCTCCACGCTGGCGGTGCTCAACGCCGACTTGGGTGCGTCAAACCTGCCAAAGACGGGCCCATTCGTTCCGCTGCTGGAAGAGGTCGTGCAAGAGTTGCTCAACCGCGGCGACAGCGGCGAAGGGGCCGTCTGTGGCGAGCCGCTCGTTCGCCGCCTGCCGGCCGAAGTGACCACCGCCGCAGGGTTGAAGATTCACGGGCCGGGCAATGACTCCGGCGCAGCGAAACCCGCGGCGGATAAATCCATTGACAAATCTATACCCTCGAGCGACGTCGCACTGGGCAAAGGAAACCAATACGGCAAGCTCGTCGACGAAGGAGCCGCGGTCGTGTGGCAATGGCCGCAGCCGGAAAAACCGGGAGCATATTCCGTCGATCGCAATGGCCAAACCGTGTTCGCGGCCACGGTCAGCATTCCGGCGGAAGAGAGCCAACTCGACACGCTCTCGCCCGACGTGCTAACCAAACGCCTCGGCGGCGGCCGCAGCGTGGGCTACACCTCGGCCTCCGGCCCCGAAGAATCGCGCGACCTCGCCTGGACTTGGCTGCTGGTAGGTTGCGTCATGACGATGGTAGTCGAGATCGGCGCCCTAGTAGGATTCCGCACCTAATTTCAAACCCACTTTTCACACCCCTTTTTCACACATGGCCTTCGACCCTTTCATCCCGCTCGCCTGGTGGCTCTCGCTGGCCGTTGTCGCCGCCGGTGCGATCGCTGCCTACGCCTACGCCGGCCGGCGCCGTCTGCCGCCGCGCCGTTGGTGGACGATCGTGGCGCTGATGAGCGTGGCGGTGAGCGTGCCGCTAGTGTTGTTGCTCAATCCAACCTGGATCGAGCGCCTGCCGCCGCCCGCCGGCAAGCCTCGCCTGACGGTGCTCGTCGACCGTTCGGCCAGCATGAAGGTGGCGGACGTCGCCGGCGGCCCGACGCGGTTCCAGGCCGCGAGCAAGGTGGCCGACAGCGTCGCCGCGACGCTCAAGGATCGCTTCGATGTCAACATCACAACGTTTGCCGATGTCTCAACGGCTGCCGCGGCCAGCGGTCTGGCCAACGTCTCGCCCGACGGCATGGCGACAAACATCGCCGCCGCCATTGAAGACTCGCTGCAGGATCGGCCCGAGGGGCAGGCCATTTTGCTACTGAGCGACGGGGCCGACAATTCCGAAGAGGGCCCGCGGCGATTGGCCAGCGCGGCGGACAAGGCCCGCGCGATGGCCGTGCCGATTTTCACCCGCACGATCGGCGCCGCGGGCAACGTCAGCGACCTGGAAGTGGCGATCGACTCGCCGCAGGAACTGGCGTTTGTCTCGCAGCACGTGCCGGTCACCGTCCGGATCAAGCAGCGCGGCGGACGGGCCAGCCAAACGAAGCTGTCGCTGCGCGTCGACGACAAGGAGATCGAAAGCCGCACCGTGCGGCTCACACCCGACGGCGACGCCACCGCCACGTTTCAGATCACGCAGGACCGCACGGGCTTGTACCGCTACCGGTTCCAGGCCGAACCGTTCGCCGGCGAAGACACGCCTCTGAACAACCAGGCCACGCTGCTGCTGCGCGTCATCGACGAGCCGCTGCGCGTCCTGTTGCTGGAAGGAAAGCCGTACTGGGACACGAAGTTTCTGATTCGCACGCTGGCGGCCGATCCGTCGATTGAGCTGGTGAGCATGGTCCGGCTGGCCGAGGGGCGCGTGCTGGAGCGAAAGATTTCAAGATTGAAGCCGTCGGCGGCGCCCGTGCCACCCGCCACTGGCAAGGCGATGCAAACTGCGGCCGATCCGAAAGCAGATCTCGCCAAGCATGCCATGGCCGACGAGTGGCGCATCCATCCCGATGCCCGTTCGGTGCTGGCCGATCCGGCCAACCTGGCCAAGTATCAGATCGTCGTATTGGGGCGCGACTCCGACTTGTTCCTCACCGACGACACCGTGGGGCAATTGAAAAAGTGGCTGGTCGATGGAGACGGCTCGCTGGTCTGCTTCCGCGGGCCGCCGGCGGCGCAGATGAGCCGACGACTGGGCGAGCTGATGCCGCTGAAATGGTCGGCCACGCGCGAGCAGCGGTTTCGCGTGAAGCTTACCGACCGGGGAAGCGCGCTGAAGTGGTTGCCAACCGGCGACAGTGGCGAGGCGGCTTCGCTCTCCGGATTGCCTTCCTTGGTCAGCGTCAATCAGGTCGATCAAACGATGCCGCTGGCCGAGGTCTTTGCCCAAGGCTTGGGGAGCGGCGGTTCGGAAGGGCGGCCGGTGATCGCTTATCAGCCGGTCGGCAACGGCCGCGTCGTGGTGATCGAAGGGGCCGGCATGTGGCGATGGGCGTTTTTGCCCCCCGAGTTTCAAGGGCGAGACAATGTCTATGGCACGTTGTGGAGGAGCTTGATGCGGTGGCTCGTCTCGCAAGTCAGTCTGCTGCCGACGCAGCAGTTCGCCCTGCGCAGCGACAAGGTGTCGTACAGCACCGGCGAGCCAATCGGCCTGACCGTGCTGACGAGGGCGGAGCAGGGGAGTAAGGCGCCGGAAGTCGAGCTGCTGACCGAGGGACAAAAGCAGCCGCGGCTGGTGAGCGCCGTCGCGTCGGCTCAGACGATCGGACAATATAGCGTCCCGCTCGGTCGGCTGCCCGAAGGAGAATACCGTGCCCGGATCGTCGGGGCCCCGCCGCAGGAGTCGGCCGCGGCCACGGCGTTTGACGTCCGCGGCAACCTGACGGAACGGCTGGATGTCGCCGCGCGTCCCGATGTGATGAGGTTTCTGGCCGAGCGAACCGGCGGCGCGGCCGACGCTGGCGATCCGGCCGAATTGGCCCGCCGCCTCGACCAACACCTGGCGGCGACGCGCCCCGAGCGCTCGATCCGCCTGACCGCCTGGGACCGCTGGTGGGTATTGGCCGGCGTGATGGCCGTGTGGGCCGCGGCGTGGGGAGTGCGACGGGCGTCGGGGTTGGTGTGAGCGGATTTGTGATTTCAGATTTCAAATTTCAGATTTCAGATTTGTGATGGACCATGCATACCACGCTTGATGACAAACACGCTGGCAAGCAGCGGTCGCTCGTCGCCCGGTTGGCGCGAGTGCGCCGCCGGCTGCTGGCGCTAGGGACGATGACGGCGCTGATTTGGGGCCTGATCGCCGCCACCGCCACGCTCGCCGCCGCGGTGTGGCTCGATTTGTTGTGGGAATTGGCGCCGCAGATGAGGATCGTGTCGCTCGTCGTCGCCGCCGCGGTCGGGGTGTTGTTGATCGTCGTCTATCTGTGGTCGCTCGTGCGCATCGCCGGCAACGGGGCGATGGCCCGGCGGCTGGATGTCGCGGGGCGCACCGGGGGGCAGATTGTCACCGGATTGGAGTTGTCGAGCGGGCTGTCGCATGGGGAATCGTTTGGCGATCTGCCGCTCAGCTCGGCGCTGGCGGCCATCTCGGTCCGCCGCGCGGCGGACGTGGCGGACACCGTGCCGGCGCGCGACGCCGTCTCCAGTCGAGGATTGCGGCGCTCGCTGTTCGGCATTGCCATCGCCGGATTGGTGATCGGCGTCATCGCGCTGGCGTTCCCGCAAGCCGCGTCGACGCAGTGGCGGCGGTTTGCCAACCCGATGAACGACGTGCCGCCGTATTCCCGGCTGACGTTTGACGTGCAACCCGCGGGTAAGCGAGTCGTTTACGGCCAGGGGCTCGATATCTTCGCCACTGTTAGTGGTGCGGGTTCCCAGACGCTCGACCGCGTGGAGCTGGTGATCGTGCCCGAAACGGCCGGCGTCAATCAGAATGACACGAAGCCAGCCGACGCGAAGGCCGCAGCTGCCGATGAAACCGAAGTCCTGCCGATGTTCAACGAAACCGGCGGCCGCTGGCGGGCGGTGCTGACCCGCGTCACGCAGCCGGCCCAATACTACGTCCGCTCGCACGGCGCCCGCAGCCCGCATTTTAAGCTCGACGTGCTCACCGTGCCGCGGATCGAAAAGGTCCGCGTGAAGATCACCCCGCCGGAGTATGCCCACAGCGCGGCGTATGAAGGCGCGTTGCCAAAGGACGGGATCGCGGGGCTGGCCGGCACGCGAGTCGACTTCGTCGTCGCCAGCAATCGGCCTCTCTCCAGCGGACGCGTGAAGTTCGTTTCCACCGACAAACAGCAAGCCGACAAGCAACCCGAAGTGGACAAGAAAACGGCGGCGGGGAAAACCGCCAATTCCAGCGGCCGCACGCGGACATTCGCGCTCACGCCCACCGCCGCCGGCGCCAGCGAGGTAGCCGGCTCGATGAAGCTCAGCAGTTCCGGCACGTTCCAACTCGAAATCGAGGACGTGGAAGGGCAGGTCTCCACCGACCCGTTCGGCGGCAACGTGGTGCTGCTGCCCGACCAGCGGCCGTTCGTGCGGCTGTTGCGTCCGCGCCCCACGTCGCTGGCCACGCCCAACTCGGTGATTCCAGTCGAGGTGGCGGCCGAGGACGATTGCGGACTGTCGAAACTTCTGATCTTCCGCAGCCTCAACGACTCGCGCGATCTGGCGCTCGACGTGCCCCTGCGCACGCCGCCGGATAAATCGGTCCGGCAGACGACCGAGCTGCCGCTGTCGCAATATGGACTCACTCCCGGCGACGTGATCAAGGTCTTTGCCCGCGTCGAGGACAACGACCCTGCCGGTGCCAAGGGGGCCGAAACGCCGGTGGCGACAATCAACATCATCTCGCAGGAAGATTTTGAGCGGATGGTCCGCCGCCGCGAAGGGCTCAATGCTCTGACGTCGAAGTACCAGCAAGCGGCCCGCCAGGCGGAGCAGCTTGCCAGCCAGATGAGCCGGCTGCGCAAGAAACTGGCGAAGCAGGATCCCAAGAGCAAAGTGGCCGAAGAGATCCAGCAGGAGATGGAGCAGTTGGAGCAGAAGCTGGCCGAAGCGGCCAAGGCGCTGGAGAAAGCATCGCAGCATCAGCTTCCGTACGACATCGACAACAACCTGGGCCGCCACCTGAAGACCCTCTCGCGCCGCATGCAAGACCAGGCGGAAAAGCTCCGCCAGCTTCGCCGTCTGAACAAGCTCACCAACGCCGAGTTGGAATTGGCGCTGAGTCCCCTGGAAGATGAGTTCCGCGCCGATCAAAAAGACTTTGACGAGCAGGTGAGCGAGCTGATGGAAGAACTGGCCAAGGCGTTCCCGCTGGTGGCGGACGAGTCTCGGTTCGAGGCCCTGGTCCGCCGCCAGGAAGACCTGGCCAATCGCATGGCGTCGCTCAAGGGGCACGACAACGAAGACAACCCGGCGATGAAGGCTCGCATGCGCGATCTGGAAGAAGAGCAGCAGGCGGTCCGCACGGAACTGGAAAAGTTGCTCGACGAGGTGGTCGACCACGTGGCACAACTGCCCGAGGGAGAGCAGTTCGACAAGCTGCGCGATTCGGCCACGAAGTTTGTCAAAGCGGTTCGCGACAGCGGCGCGAGCGAGGCGATGACCGAAGCCGAAAGCGCGCTGACCGAGTTCGCCGGCACGCGTGCCCACGAGCAGGCCCAGAAGGCAGCCGACCTCCTCAAGGCGCTGCTTGATGAGGCACAACAAGTCGGCGCGGCGGGGCGAAGCTCTCTTGTGTTTCGTCCAGGGCGAGGCCAGGCATTGGGAAACACCGTCGACCAACTGCTCGGCGAGATGGGCTTGCAGCCGGGCAACGGGCAAGGGGAGGGGGGCTACAGCTCGCGCAGCAACTCGCTGCAGAACGTCGGCCTGTATGGCGAGTTGCCCGGCGACGCCGGCGACGGCCAGCAGCCCGATCAACCTCCGACCGGCGCCGGCGAAGCGAGCGACGCCGCCCACCGGCCAGGTGGCGTCAATCCCGATCGAGACTCCGCCGGCGCACCCGGCGCCGACGCGGCCTCCTCCTCCGGCGCGGCGAGCAACACGGTGCCGCCGAAATACAAACGCCGGGTGGGGCAGTATTTTCAACGCGTGAACGAAGAGAGCGGGGGGCGGTAGGAAGTTTTTTTCCATATGCTAAGCAGGTTGGTGCTGCCAGCACTGGCAAAGCCAGTGGCACACGGAAGGAGCAAGGCGGGGATAGAGCGCACGATGAGGGCGACGCGGCAGAACTACCAACCACGGCTTCCCCTGCCTTGCGACGTTGTCCGTGTGCCACTCGCCGCGGCGAGTGCTAGTGAAGGGTGACAGAACCATTCAAGTTCGGAGTTGAAACATGCTCTCCAAAACACAACAGCACAGAATCATGCTGACGGCTTTTCTCTTCTGCTCGTTGATTCTGGCAACCATCCCGTTTCCTCGGGCGGCGGCCGACGATCCAGCGGCGGCGAAAGTTGCGGCTCCGGCGAAGAATGAGGCAACCACGAAGAAGCCGACCGAAGCGGCAGCGGCCAACGACTCGGCCGTCGTGCCCGACGCCCGCCAGGTCGGCGGCGAGCCGGACGGCGTCGTGCAGGTGGCGAACTTGATTTACGCCGGCATCAAGAGCAGCCATTGCTTCTCCGATCATTTTCTCGTCGAGGCGGAAAAGGACTCGGCCATTTCCACCAGCCGGCGGTTCCACGCCGTCAAGCTCTCCGGCGCGGAGATCTATTCGTTTCCACTGCTGATCATGACGGGCGAGGGAGACTTCACGCTCCCCAGCAGCGAGCGCGAGGCGCTCAAACGGTACGTCGAGCGGGGCGGCTTCTTGCTCGCCTCGGCCAGTTGCTCCAGCGTCGAATGGGACAAAGCGTTCCGCCGCGAGATGGCCGCGGTGTTCCCGGATCAGCCGCTGCAAGCCCTGGACCTCGATCATCCGATCTTCCACACGGTGTACGAGATCAAGGAATTGCAATCGAAGCACGGCACGCCGAAGCCGCTGGAGGCGGTCACGCTCGGCGGCCGGGTGGCGGTGATCTACTCGCAGGACGGATTGAACGACACCGCCCACACGCAAGGCTGCTGCTGCTGTGGCGGCAACGAGATTATCAATTGCGTGCAAGTCAACGTGAACATTTTGGCGTATGCCTTGACGTACTGATGGCAATGCGAAGTATGACAGTGAACTCCGCGAGATGCCGCAAGCCTGCGCAATCTGCTGCCCTAGCGGCGGCCGACGCGCCGCTGCGCGCCTGGCTCGGGCGCGGAACGATCCTCGTGCTCGCGATGGCCGGCGGGGGCTGCGATCGCACGGCGGCCAACGCCAATTCGCGCCCGCTGGTGCTGTTGGTCAGCGGCGACACGGCCGGCTGGATTGTCCCCTGTGGCTGCACGTCGAATCAGTCGGGCGGCCTGCCGCGGCGCGGGTCGTACGTCGGGCAGTTGCGGCAATCGGCCGACGTCGTGCTCGTTGACGTAGGTGGCGCACCCGGCGGCACACAGCCGTACGACCGCGAGCGGTTCGAGGCCATCCTGCGCGGCGAGCTGGCGATGGACCTCTCCGCTCATAACCTCGGCACGGCTGAAGCCCGGCTGGGGGCCGCGTACCTGCGCGAGATCGCCGGCCGGCTCAAGGTGCCGTTCGTCTCGGCCAACTTGCGCGACGCGGCAGGGCATGAGATCGCGCCGGCCGCTCGCATAGTCGAGACCGGCGGCCAGCGGATCGCGATCGTCGGCGTGATCGGCGAGCAATTGGGCGCTGAAAAGCTCAACGCCGGCGGACTGAGCGTCCTGCCGCCGCAGCGGGCGGTGCTCGACGCGATCGAGCATCTCCCCGCCAAGTGCGACGCAGTGGTGGTCCTGGCCTACGCCGCCGAGCAAGAGCTGACCGATCTGGCCAAGGCATTGCCGGAGGTCGACATGGTGCTGGGCGGCCCCACGGGCCAAGCCGTCCAGCCGCACCGCGTCGGCCGCGTGCTGGTCGCGTCCGCCACGAACAAAGGAAAGTTTCTGGCTCAACTGCCGCTGGGTGACAGGGTGCCTGGGGCAACGCCCCAGTCGCGACCTAACGAGACAACTGGGGCGTTGCCCCAGGCACCCGTGACACAACCAAACGGCGAACTCGTCGAGATGTCCGAACATCTGGCCGACGATCCCGCGCAGCGCGCTAACCTCGATCGATTCTACAAGCGCCTCGCCGAGCGCGACTTCCTGCCGAGCGAAACGTCGTTTGTCGCGCAGCAGCCGGCAACATTTCCGCCAGGGTATCGACTCGCCGGAACAGAATCATGCCGCACTTGCCATCGCGTTGACGCCGAGCATTGGGAAAAAACGTCGCACGCCCACGCGTGGCAGACGCTCGTCGCCAAGGGGACGCACGTCGACGCCTCGTGCCAGCAGTGCCACACCAATGGCTACGGCCTGCCGGGTGGATTCGAGTCGCCGCGCCGCACGGCGGCACTCGTCAACGTCGGTTGCGAATCGTGCCATGGCCCGTCGCGTGCGCACGCCGCCGATCCGCACCAGCCGACCGCCTGGGCAGGGGCCGCCGCCAACCGCTGTGTTACGTGCCACGACGCCGAGAACAGCCCACGCTTTGCCTACGAAACATATTGGCCCCGCATCGAGCATGGCACGAAAGCCAACTCGCCGGCCACAAGCAAGACCAAGGAATAACCATGTCCAACCGTTCCAATTCTGGCCTGCATCAAGATATCGGCCTGCATGGACACTGGCAAAGCCAGTGGCACACGAAAGGAGCAAGGCAGGGACACGTCGTAACCTCGGGGCAGCGCGGCAGAACCAGCAACCTCTTCCCCGGTTTTCGCCTTTCGTCCGTGTGCCACTGGCTCTGCCAGTGCCGGCGCCACCAACCCGCTCGACACCTCGTGACGCTCGTGCTGCTCGGCCTCACCACTGCAAACATTGCCAACGGCGCCGACGCCGATGCACCGGCCAAGCCCGCCCCCGTAACGGCCTCAAAAGAAACTGCCCCAAAAGAATCCGCTCTAAAACCCAAATCCTCCGCCGCCCTTCTCCCCTGGGCCACCAGCCTCGCCCAAGGCCGCCAATCCGCACTCTCGTCCCGCAAGCCGCTCTTCGTTCGCGCTGGCGGCCCGGGTTGCCCTTGGTGCGTCAAGCTGGAACGCGAGATCGCCAAGCCGGAAGTGCAAAAGGCGCTCGCGCAATGGACGCTGGTATACATCAACGTGGATGAACATCCTGACGAAGCGCAAGCGCTGCGCATCTCCGGTATTCCGGCGTTGCGGCTGCTCACTCCCGCTGGGCAAGCCATCGCGTCGCAGGATGGCTTTGTCGAAGCCGGGGCGCTCGTCTCCTGGCTCTCCGAGCATCTGGAAAAAGCGACCGCCACGGCCGACGCCCTGCTGGTGAGCACCGAAGCGCCCTCCGCCGTGGAGATCGTCCGCCTCTCGCGGCACTTTTCCGACCGCGACGCCGCCTCACGCGAAGCGGCCATGCGGCGGCTCTCGGCCTTCCCCGACCTGGCGCGCAGCCACATCGTCGAGCAGCTTCGCACCGGCAACCTGGCGGTGCGGCTGACCGCGCTGGAGTTGCTGCGGCAATGGAACGCGCCGATTGCGGAACTCGATCCCTGGCGTCCGGCCACGATCACCCCCGCACGGCTGGCCGCGTTGGATCGCTGGCTCGAAAAGCCGTTGCCGCCGCAGCCGAAGCCGGGGGACGTTCCGCCGCTTTCGCCGCAAGACCTGGCCGACGCCCGGCAGGAGATCGACCGGCTGCTGAAGGCCGATCCCGATTCGGCCGCGGCGATGCGGCAGCGATTGGCCCGCCTGGGCAAAGGCCTGCTGCCGGAAGTCTACGCCCGGCTGAAGCAAACCTCCACTGATCAGCAGCACGAGCGGCTGGTGGCGTTGCGGTACGAATTGGTCGCCAGCGGTTCGCTCGCACTCCGCTGGCCGCAGGGGATCGAACGCCTGGCGGCCACCGACTCCACGCAGCGCCACAAGGCAATCGGCGAGTTGCAGGAGTTGGCCGTGGCGGACGATCAGCCGCTGCTGTTGGAACTCTTTAGCGATCCCGACCCGCTGGTCCGCGAGATGGCGCTGCGATCATTGCAGAAGGTCGGCGGCAGCGGAGCCACGTCGGCACTGGTGCAACTGCTCAAGGATCCCGAGCCAAACGTCCGCGCGGCGGTGCTCAAGCAATTGTCCGAGACGCCGCAGCCGGGGCTGGCGGCGAAGATCGGCGAATATATTGCCCAGGAGAAGGATCCGGATCTGGTGGTCCACGCCATCCGCGTGCTGCGCGAATCGAAGAGCAAGGTGGCGCTCAAAAGCCTGGTGGGGGCCACGACGCACGCCAGTTGGCGCGTGCGGGCCGAGGCGACCGAGGCGCTCGGCAAGGTGCTGGGGAACGATCGCGGCGGCGGCGAAGAGTCCGCCGACGTGACCGCAGCGCGGGCGGCCATCCTGGCCCGGCTGGGAGACGACGACGGATTCGTGGTCAGCCGCGCCATCGAGGGTCTGTCGACTGAAACCATGGGGGCCGCCATCGATCCGCTGCTCAAGGCGGCCAATCGGTTTCCCGAACTGACGCTGCCGGCGGTCAACGTGTTGGTGCGCGGCGGGGCGCCGAAGGACAAGGTGTTCGGCCATCTCCATGACTTTATGCGCCGCAAAGAGCCGGCCGTCCGCTCGGCCGCGGCCGCCGGGCTGGTGCTGATGAACGACGATCGGACGGCGGCCGACATTGCCGCGGCCCTGCGCGATCCGGACGTGGAAGTCCGCTTGAACACCGCCAACGCCATTTACATGCAACTGGACAACGACCGGCCGCGCACGTATCAACTGCGCGAGCAGGAGAAGCAAGGCGAAGCCGCCGCGGCGCCAGAGGCGCCGAGCGAACCGGGCTTTTTCAGCAGGCTGGGGAGCTTGTTTGGCGAATCGGCCAAACCGGCGGCGGCGACGCCAGCGACTGCAGCGGCGAAGCCCGCAGCGACAGTCAAAGACACGAAAGGGACGCCGCAACCGGACGGTTCCATTGCCAAGGACGATGTTGCCGCTAAGGACGCGGCCAAACCGGCCGCCGAAGACACGTCCATCTGGGACCGCTGGCTCATCAAGAATCGCGCGGGCAAAGACCGGCCCAAGTGGCTCGCCGCGGTGATTCCGCCGCTCTCAGAAATGCTCGCCGTACCGGAGGTGAAGCACCAGGTGACCGCCGGCCGGGTGCTGGTGGCGCTGGGGCAGATGCAGGCGCTGCCGGTGCTACTCGACGCCATGGACCGCGACGCTGCCGTCTATGGCGATGCGGCCTCCGTGCTGCAGTGGCTGGTATGGAGCGAGCGCCAGACCGCGTATCAACGGTTCGCAAAGCACCTCGATCGCAGCGACAAAGCGGTCAAGACGCTGGCGATGTCCATGGCCCAGATCGAGGAAGATCGAGCCGCGCCGCTGTACTGGCAACTGCTGGGGCGGCCGAAGCTCACGGAGGAAGACGCGGCGATCCTGGCGTACGTGCTCAACGCGGCCTATGTCGGAGACGAACCGATCGGCGTTGGAGAGACCGCGCCGAACCGGTTGAAATCGGCGGTTGTGCAGGCCGAAGCGTCGGTTGCGGCCGGCCCCGAGCTGCGTCAACTGGTCGCCATGATCGTGCTTAGCCGAGTGGCACCTGACAAGGCGGCCACAGCCGCAAAGCGGATCGCCGCCGACGCGCAAGTTAGCGCCGGCTTGAAGCGCGACGCGTTTCAGGTGCTGCTGGTCACGCTCGGCCAAGACGAAGCGCAGAAGCTGGCGATTGAGTCGCTGCGAAAAGAAGACGCCCAGCGGCAGCGGATCGCCATCCGGATGCTCGCCTTGGGGCCGGAATCGTTGGCATCGCTACGCGGAGGGCATTTTGGGCTGCAATCCCGTTCCCGTTCGACGACGTATTTGAGTACGCGGCTGTACTCCAGCGGCGACGACAACCGGCACAAGCCGCTCGCGGCGCCGCCGGGGCTGAAGAAGGAGGACGTCGTGCCGCTCTTAAAACATGCCGATCCGCAGGTGGCGGCGTTTGCCGGGTATCTGCTGGCCCTGTTTGGCGATTCGCGCGGCGTGCCGCTGCTGCGCGATCAATGGGGCGGCCAACCAGATCGCGAAGATCCTTGGACCAGGCTCTTGTATCAGGCGATCGCCGCATCCAACGATCCGCAATACGTGCCGATGCTGCGCGACATTTACAAGCAGCTACGCCCCTGGGACATGTCGGACTTTTACTGGACCATTCGGGCATTGAAGCAGCCTGAGATTGTCGAGTTGCGGGCCCAGATGCGGCGCGAAGTGGGGATGGATCAACTGCAGTAACCTATTTTCTTGCACCGTTTGAAATTGCCTAACAAATTTCAATTTCCCTTTTGGCGGAGTAACCAACATGACGCACCGAAACATTTTATGGCAGGCGATTGGAATTCTGGCGGTATCGATTTCCCTGTTAGCGGCGAACACAGCCAGGGCCGATCAAAAAAACCCCGGCGAAGTTTCCGCGGTCGGCACCACCACGCTCGCGCTGCGGCCTAAGGTGCTGCGGATCCAGGTCGATCTGCTCGGCAAGGGGAAGGATCTCAAGACCGCCATGGCCAACCTCCGCGACCGCCGCGATGCGGTGAAGATCCAGCTCGGCACGCTCAAGGCCGACATGAAGTCGCTCACCATCGGCCCCCCCGCCACGGCCGGCGCCGGCGGCCCGCAGGAGCAGCAGATCCGCGCGATGATCATGCAGCGTGCCCGGCAGAAGGGGGGCGCGGCGCCGGAACTGCCGACGGTCGTCACGCTCCGCGCTCCGCTGACCGTGGAATGGGCACTGACCGGCGACGACGACGATGCCCGGCTGATTGCCGCCACCGAGTTGTGCGGCAAGATCACCGCCGCCGACCTGGCCGGCGCCAAGGACAAGCAGGTGCTCAGCCCCGAGCAGCAGGAAGTGCAGGAGGAAATGGCGCAGATGTCGTCGCGCTATAGCGGCGAACCCCAGCAAGGCCCGGGCGACGTGCAGTTCCTCTACGTCGCCGAAGTCTCCGACGCCCAGGCGAGCCAGGCCCTGGCCGACGCTTTTGCCAAAGCGAAGCAACAAGGAGACCGCCTGGCCAAAGCGGTCGGCGGCGAGTTGGGTTCCCTGCGCAAAGCGGAAGCATCCGTCATGCCGGGCATGGAGGGCATGGGAGGCAACGAAAACTACTACGCCATGCGAGCCTACCGCATGGCCATGGCCCGGCAATCGGAACCTGCCTCGGCGAAGGATAACGAAGTGATCACCCAGGATCCGAACCACGCGGTGTATCGGACGGCGGTGCAGTGCGTGTTTGAGGTGAAGTGAGGTGAAGTGAAGTGAGGTGAGGTGACGATCCAGCGAGTTCTAGCCCGTGATCTGGCGGAACAAGACCGCTGCCGTCACAAGCAGCAGCACGATCGCCATCGCCACCACGATCGACAGTGTCCAGGGCCGCGCCCCTTTCGGCTCCAGCCACGACCGCAGCACCCGCGTGAGCTGCGGCATGAGCAGCCACTGCAGCGCCGCCACGCTTAGTGCATTGCCAATCAGCATCGAGAAGGCCAGCCCTAGCGGCGTGGTGTACGGGACGACGAAGATCGACAGCAGCATCACCGTGGGATACAGCGCCAGCAGCACCGTCAGCGCCATCTTCCAGCCGGGGGGCGCGTGCTCCGCGTTGCGGCTGACGGCGGCGAACCATTGGCTGAATCCGCCGGTGAGCGTCTTCACGTCAAACTCGCCGACGCTGGCTCGCAGCTTTTCCACCCATTGGGCCCGCGCGGGGGACGCCAGCCACTGCTGCAGCGTCTCGTCATCCTCGAAGTGGATCACGGCGACCCATTGGCCGCCGCCGCCTCCCGCCGGCGGATAGACATCGGTCCCTTCGTACCCGGCGAACGCCCGGGCGGCCTCGGTCACGCCGAGTTGCCAACTCTTGAACTTCTCCACCGCCTCCTGCGGCACGTTCTGGACAAACGCGGTGGACGCCCTCGCGACGCAAACTGCCATACGGCCAGCTCCTCGGACTTTCATAGTACCCATCACGCTGAAGCGTGATGCACTCACGATCTGGTGGCTGTGTTGCCCATTCCTCACGCGGAGCGTGAGGGGTACTTTGACTAATGAGGCACGCCGGCCGCCACAGGCGTCGCCGCCAGCAAATCCAGCGGAACTGGCCGTGTATTCGCCTGCGCCCGATCCGCTTTGCGATACGCGCACTTGCCGGCGATCCACGTTTCGTCCACGTTGCGATCGTCGCCGACCGCCATGATGCCGAACAGCAGCGCGGCCGCCTGGTCCATCGTCTCGGGGTTGCCCGTTGGGATCGCCAGGGACTGG
>JAIOQB010000228.1 GCA_021413585.1 Planctomycetia bacterium | reverse complement strand
GCAGATGTCAAATGCAATAAAAAAAGCATATGAAGCATAAATGCCCGTTTCATTTCCATTGGCCACAGGAATTATAAAACCACCGGTATGTTTAAACTTGGAAACCTTTCCCTGAAGGTTTGCATCGGCAATCTCCTGTTTGAGATCAGAGACAAGGATTAACGATAACACAGTAAATACGTTCCAGGCAGCAAGGTCATTTAGCGTTGAAAGGTTTTGCGAGTACCAAACATTTGCATCGCCGCAGACGCTGGACAAGCCACTTGCATCAAGTAGGGTTGCCGGGCCATTGCCTACATACCGGTACGGATTGGCGTCCAGATCCAGCCCCAGTGGATCTCTGCTCAGCCAACGAGAAGTTAGCGGAGTGTAGTCCCTTGCTCGGACATAGTAATACCTTAGATCATCATTCCAGTAATAGCCGTACTTGCCCACCCATCGGAACGGATTGTCGAAGGTGCTGGTGGGCGCGATCTCATTTCCCCAGGCGTCGTAGGTGTAGGTGTCAGTGACCGCGCCAGTTTCATCGGTCAGCGCGATGGTTGAGCCGAGGGCATCGTATTGGTGATAGCGTGTCTGCCACTCCGCGCCGTCCCACCGTCGTTGCGAAACCAACTCGCCGTGTTGTTTGGGCATGTACGTGTAATCGACAATCGTGTCGCCATTCTCGTCGACTTCCGCCGCGACATTGTCGCCGTCCCAGATGTAGCATGTGCGTGGCATGGTTACGTCTCCTCAATGCGCTGGCAGCTATCTGAATTCAGACGTTCGCAGCGCGGCGATACCGCAGCGCCGGACGGAATCCTCGCACCTGGCAGCGATATTGTCAAATATTTTGTCGTCACGCCAGTTGCTGTAGCAGAGGGATCGTCCATGCCGTCGCTGGCTAATTGGTTCGACGTAATCCGGGCTAGACTTGTCGGTGATGTCGTGCGTCATTGAAACCACATGATCCGTGGCGTTGCCCAGGCGCCGGCCGAAGCGGCCGAATCGATAAGTCGGCGGCAGAAAAGTTCCGACACCTTTGGCGCTGCCAACTCCGCACCAGCCCGTGCAGTCGCAGGTGGCCAATTCTAATCATTGACTGGCGTTCACCGGCTGGTAGATTCTTTCCGTGCCCAGGATACGCTGCGTTGGTAGAGCATTGTGGCGGGGAACCGGCTGGACGGGCGTGAAAGGCTTTGCCAGTGCGTCAGCGGGACGACAGTAGGTCCGGCTTGCCGAGCCGGACCTGTTGGATACAGCAGGAACCGTGAACCGGCAGATTGCGGGCCAGCCGGCAGGGGACACAGAAGGTACGGCCCGGCAGGCCGAACCTACTTTGCGACACGTCAGGATCGCACATGTCGCGCGAACACCCGGCGGGCGCGGCGCGAACAGGGCGCGAACGCCACGCGAGCGGGGTGCGAACAGTCCGCGTACACCTTCCGGGGGGTGGGCAAATCGCAGCCCGATGGGATGCAACGACTTATCAGGATCGAAGTCGCGCGAGCGCTCGCGCGGAAGTGTAAACCGGAGAATTGCTGGGGCGTTGCCCCAGGCACCCGCTCCGCGCGGCTGCCTCACTCACTGCCCCGCCGCAATCCCATATCGCCGCTGCAAGTATTGCGCAATCTGCCGCGTCTCGATATCCGATAGCGCCCGGTCGTAAATCATCAGCTCGGCGATGCCCGTGGGGTAGTTGTTGCTGCCGGGTGGGGGCGGGGCGGAGGTGCCGAGCACGAAGTCGGCGCCGCTGCGGCCGCCGGCTTGTTGGCCGGGGACGCGGACGCCGTTGAGTTCCAGGTACGACGCGGCGCCGTCGGTCTTGAGGATCGCGACTACAAACCGGCTGTCGAGCCGCGGATCGACCGTCATGTTGATCGCGGCCGGCGCGGAGAAGCTCAGCGAGCCGCGCGGCTCGGTCGTGGCGAACACCACGCTGCCGCGCTTGCGGTCGACGCGATGAATGTGGGTCAGCCGAAACACAATCACCGTCGTCGAGGCGGCCGTGTCGTCCATGCTGCGATCCACAGACGGAGCGACCCTCGCGCCGTCGACAAAGCATCTATTGCGCGCGATGGCACCGCTTGCAGCGTTTGCGCTGGCGGTTGAGTTGGCAGCCGCAGGTGGTGCAGCGATGTCGCTTACGTTGCATGACAAGCTTGGTACGAGGTCGAACGCCCATGGCAGAACCCTTCGCTAAAAAATAGTTCAGTACGTGATTTGATGTTTCTGGCGTCGCTTAAGTTTTCGCGACGCATTGCGGCCGCGGCAGGCACCCGCTCGGCGGCCATCGGTGGGGACGCATTGCTGATCGTGGCTGCCGGCGGTGGGTCGAATCGGCGGGTCGAATCGGCCCGTTGCCGGCCCCATTGCTGGAGTGGGGCGGCTTGTGGCCACAGCACCGCGGTCGGGACCCATTATAGCCAGATCGGGGGGCCAAAGCCCAGACCGGCAACCCACCGGCCGAAACCCTGTTATTATGGTGGAGGACCGCCCCCTTCAACCTCGCCGGAACCCGCTCCCCATGGCCGCCCGCTACGCTTTGCGGATGATC
>JAIOQB010000130.1 GCA_021413585.1 Planctomycetia bacterium | reverse complement strand
CGCGCCAACCCGTTTGGACAGTCCAAAGTCGTGCCCTTCGTTGGCCAGATGCAGGTTTTTTACGTTGTTGGCCGCGTCGTACAGCGCGTAGACGTGCTGGATGTAGGGAAACTCGGTTTGCGGCACGTACTTGGTCCAATCCTTGCCGTCGGAGATGACGAGCATCGGCCGCGGCGCGGCCAGCGCGGCAATCTCGGCGTTGTTCGTCTTGTGCAGCGCGGACCAGTGGACTGGCATCCCGCTTTCGCAAACGCAACCGCCGAAGAAATATGCCGACACCTGGCACACCGGCACGCTCACCGCGATCCGGTCGTCCACCGCCGTCGTCAGAAACGTCTGCGTGCCGCCTCCGGAGCAGCCTGTCATGCCAATCCGCCGCGGATCGACCCCGGGTTGCTCGACCATAAAGTCGAGCGCCCGAATGCAGTTCCAGAATTGCAGTCGCAGCACTTTGGGGAACGTGTGCGACCAACCCGCCTCTTTCCAGTCGCCATAGCCCACCATGTCGAACGACAGCACGACCGCCCCCATGCGGGCGAGCATGGCGCACCGCGCCTGATCTTCCGCCCTGAGCCGGCCGCCGTGGCCGTGTGGTGACAGAATACCGGCGAATGGTTTTTCGAGACCGCGCGGGCGATAGATCGTCCCCGTCACATAAAAGCCCGGCGCGCTTTGAAACGCCACGGCCTCGACCGAGTAGCCGTTGTAATCGCGGCGGCGGAAGAACTGTGGTTTGAGCGGCGTCTTTTCCGGCAGCGGCCACAACTCAGCGCCGCGGAGAATCCCCTCGCGGATATGGGCCTTCCGCTGCTCCCACCCGGCACGATCGTTGTACGAGCGAGCGAACTCGCGGAGTTCTTTTTCCGCCTCGGCGGGTGTCTGCGCGTTGCCGACGCGGAGCCGCGGCTCCTCGGCCACCGCGATCGATGCGAATGCGACGATGCACAGGCTTGCACCAACGACGGTAGCGCGGAGCGAGAGTCTTCGTGGGCGAGGATTCATTTCTCCCAGGATATCAACGCCGGGCGGAAAAGACATCCCGCGACCATAGCCCCGGGCTCCGCCCGGGGGTTGCACCGCTCTACAGTCCAAACCGGACACCAAAGTGCATGCCAAATCACCCCCGGGCGGAGCCCGGGGCTATTTTTCGCTCGGGGCTATTTTCACTACTTCCGCGCGGCTGCCTTTCGCTCCGCCCGTTGTTGAATTCTCCCGGCCCAATGTCCCCACCCCTCGGGCATTCCGTCGCTATGTTGCGGCAAAATCAGGCCCATGCCGCGGTGGGTGAACGCCAGCCGCGTGCCGCTGCCTTCGGCGGTGAGGCGATATTGAATGTGATTGATCGCGGGGTACGACATCATTAGCGGCCCCCAGATCTCCAACAGCGTTGGCGGCTTGATCACCTGCACGTATCCCCACAGGTGCCCGGCGTTGTTGCCCAAGTCGCGGTACCAGCGTCCGCCGGTCCACGCTTCAAGCTTGAAGGGGTACGCGGTGCCGTCCATCAGTTGCGCGTCGGGGCCGAGTTCTTCGAGGATCGCCTCGAAGGCGATCTCGATCGGGGCGGCGATGTCGACGGTCTTGAGGACCTCCATGGTCTTGAACGACTGATCTGTGGACGGTGCGGTGGGAGTTGCAGTACTCATGTGGTTCCTTTCTTGCGAGTGGTTTTGCCAGTCGCGCTAGAGAGTTCGCGGGCACGCCGCTCGGCCTTTGCCCGAATGCGGTCGAGTTGGCGTTCCCAGTATTGATCAAACGTCTTGACCCAATCGTAGACGGGGCGAAGTTGCTCGAGGTTGAGTTCGTAGAGGCGCTGCTGCCCCTGCTTGCTTACCGACACGATGCCCACCGCGCGGAGCACGCCGAGGTGCTTCGACACCGCCGGCTGCGGCAACCCCAGCAGCATGACGATCGTGCCCACGGCCACGCCGCGACGGCGGGACAGCAGGTCAATGATCTGCCGTCGCCGGGGTTCGGCGATGGCGCTGAAGACGTCGGCGGTGGTGGAAGGGCGAGGCATGCCGGGATTATATTCCGTTTACGGAATATGTCAAGCGGGCCGGGGACTGTCCCATTTCGCGCAGCGAAATAGGGGACTGTACCCCTGCGTTGGGGCAGCCGATTCATCTCGATGACGTGCCCTTAGACCGGAAAACTTAGACTTCCCGCGAGAACTCCGCGGTCCAGTTTTCCCCACGGGGACAATCCCTTTTCTTCCTGCGGAAGTAGGGACAGTCCCCGGCGCAACGGCGGATGCAGCGGTACTTTTGGCCATTGGTCATCCAGCCGATACAGCGCCATTGCCCCGATCATCAGCCCCGCGGCCAGCAGCCGCCGCAGCACTACGCCGCGGCTGGCGTGTTGCTCCAGGTGAAACAACCCGCGGGCGGCGATCGCGCTCCCCAGTGCA
>JAIOQB010000262.1 GCA_021413585.1 Planctomycetia bacterium | reverse complement strand
GCGGCAGCAGCACGCTCGCCGCGGGCCACGCGGCCAGCAGACGCTCCGTCAGATTGGCTTGGGCAAAGAGATCAAACATGAGTTGCCTCAAAGAGACGCAGGTTGGTTAGGTCGTTTTTTCACCACAGAGACACAGCTGTCAGCTATCGGCTGTCAGCTTTTGGCCGATAGCTGATAGCTGAAAGCCAACCTTCTCTGTGCCTCTGTGGTAAATAGTTTTTTTAAAAATGGGCGTCAGAATTTGACTCGCAAAATTCGCCACAGCCAGATGGCGCCAATGATCTCCAGCAGCACCGCGATTGTCAGCAGCGGCGGCCCTAGCCGGTTCGACATCATCTTGCCGATGTATTCGGGTTGAATCCACATCAGCACCGCCACGCCCAACAGCGAGCCGACGATCAGCCCGATGGCCGACAGCCGCCCGCCGGCGGTGACGGCCGCCAAGTGGCCGTTGAATTGCTGGCGATCGCGCGACGCGGCCGCCAGTCGTTCGGTCAGCAAAGCCAAATTGCCGCCGGTCTGCCGATGGACGGTCACCGCCACGGCGAACATCTTGAACTCCGCCAGCGGCACGCGCCGCATCATCCGATCCAGCACAGCGGCCGGCGAATGCCCCAGCCGCATCTGCGCGGCGCAATGGGCAAACTCATCGGCCAGCGGCCCGCGCAGATCGGTGGCCACCATCGCCGCCGCTTGTTCAAAGGTTCGGCCGCTGCGAACGCCGTCCGCCAGCAGGTCGAGCGTCTCCGGCAAATCGCGAGCAATCGCCGCCCGTCGCCGCCAGCCTTGAATCGACCATACAGCCACCGGCAGCAACGCGCCGATGACCAGCCCGCCGGCGGCGAACAGGAAATTATCCCAAATCACCAAAGGCAGGCCGCAGCCGAGCAATGCAAAGAGCGACACCAATGCCAAAGCAAGCGCCGGATCAAGTCGGGTGCCCGAATCTTCCACCAGTCGTTGGAACGAGCGGTCAACGCGTCCCTTAGGAGGCGCCGGCTCCAGACCGATCTGCGGTTCGCTGTCCGTGCTTCCAATCCCCAGCCGGCGATCGACCCGATCGTAGCGCCGCGTGGACAAGTCGCGCACGGTCAGCCCCACCGCCATGATGCCGGTAACCGCCGCTGCGAAGATCACCACGATGAGCAGGCTCATTCAGTTCAATCCGGGTAGGGTGGGTCGCAGACCCACCAATTGGTTGCGTTCAAATACAAATAATGGTGGGTCTGCGACCCACCCTACTCTGGCTTCGACAACGGCCGGGCGACAAACAGATCCGCCGGCAGTTCAATTCCCAACTCCGCTAACTTGCCCACCAGCCGCGGCACCTGGCCGACGGCGTGGAATTGCCCCGCGGCACAGCCGGCCGCGTCGGTCCCGTTTTGCCGAAACGCGAAAATATCCTGCGTGACGTATTCGCCGTGCTCGACTCCCTGAACCTCGCTGATGCGGGTTACCCTGCGGACGCCCCCTTTGAGCCGCGCCACGTGAACTACCAGCGTGATCGCCGAGCCGATGTAACGGCGTACCACGCTCACCGGCAAGTCGTAGCCGGTCATGCTGACCATCACTTCCAGCCGCGAGAGCGCATCGCGGGTGTCGTTGGCGTGAATTGTGGTCAGCGACCCTTCGTGACCAGTGTTCATCGCCTGCAGCATGTCCAGGGCTTCCGGCCCGCGGACTTCGCCGATGATAATCCGGTCGGGCCGCATACGCAGAGCGTTGCGCACCAAGTCACGCTGCGTGACTTCGCCCGTCGACTCGGCCCCTGCAGGGCGAGTTTCCAACGGCACCACATGCTTGCGCTGCAGCTTCAATTCGGCCGAATCTTCGATCGTCACCAATCGCTCGCCGCGGGGAATGAACCGACTGAGGCAATTCAGCAGCGTCGTCTTGCCGCCGCCGGTGCCGCCGCTGATCATGATGTTCACACGCCCCTCGACCGCCGCCCGCAGGAAGCAGACCATCTCCGGCGCAATGGACTCAAAGCCGGTCAGGTCTTCGATCGACAGCGGCTTATGGCCGAATCGCCGAATCGACAGCACGGGGCCGGCCAGTGATAGCGGCCGGATGATCGCATTGACGCGCGAGCCGTCGGGCAAGCGGGCATCGACCATCGGCGAAAGTTC
>JAIOQB010000129.1 GCA_021413585.1 Planctomycetia bacterium | reverse complement strand
GTACTGAGTACTGAGTACTGAGTACTTGCTCACAGTCCTAGTTCTTTTTTCACGCGGGCTTGCTCGGAGCTGACCGCTACGGCTTCCTCTTTATGGATCTTGCCGGCTCTAGCTAGTTCTAGGAGCGAATCGTCCATCAGTTGCATGCCCAGCCGCTTGCCGGTTTGCATGATGCCGCGGAGTTGGTACGTCTTCTCTTCGCGAATCAGGTTGCCGATGGCCGTGGTGTTGACCAGAATCTCGACCGCCAGTTCCTGGCTCTTGCCGTCCACGCTGGGCAACAGCAACTGCGAAATGATCCCGCGCATCGATTCGGAGATCATCGAGCGAATCTGCCCTTGCTCCTTCGGCGGAAACACGTCCAGCACGCGGTCGATGGTGCGGATCGCGTCGGGCGTGTGCAGCGTGGCGAACACCAAGTGCCCCGTTTCGGCGGCGGTGATGGCCAGGCTGGTGGTCTCCAGGTCGCGCATTTCACCCACCATGATCACGTCGGGCGCTTCGCGCAGGGCCGCCCGCAGGGCGTTGGCAAACTCCTTCGTGTGCGAACCCACCTCGCGCTGA
This sequence comes from Planctomycetia bacterium, assembly GCA_021413585.1. GTDB lineage: Bacteria > Planctomycetota > Planctomycetia > Pirellulales > UBA7805 > JAIOPX01. Next base: position 26,217 of record JAIOQB010000129.1, on the reverse strand, counting down.
TTGACGTGCCCCATCTTGCAGGGGTGCACAAACTCGATCGGGTCTTCGATGGTGATGATGTGCTCTGCCCGCGTGCTGTTGATCAGGTCGACCATGGCGGCCAGCGTGGTCGTCTTGCCGCAACCCTTAGGGCCGGTGATCAGCACGATCCCCTGCTTGTATTCCGTGAACTTCTTCACCGCCGGCGGCATCTTGAGTTCTTCAAACGACGGCACCTGGGCGGAGATCAGCCGGAAGATGCCGTCCATGCCGCGAAACTGTCGCAGGAAGTTCGTGCGGAACCGCCCCAGCTCGGCTCCGCCGTCGAAGCAAAAGTCGAGGTCGTTAGTGGAGAGAAACCGCTCGCGCTGGGCATCGCTGAGGAGCGTGAGCAATCCGGCCTCTGCATCTTCTGCTTTCAGCGGCTGCTCTCCCTCGACTTCGCGCAACCCTCCGGCGACGCGTAGCAGCGGAATCTCGTTCGACTTGATATGCAAATCCGACGCGTTGGCCGCGCGGGCAGCTTGCAGCAGCCGCACGATCAACGGGCTGAGCGAGGCTCTGTTGGGGGCCGCGTTCGAGCGCGCGACGGCCGCAATGGATGCCGCCGTGGGTGTGGTTGCAGCAGGCGCAGCGGCATGTCCGTGGCCGGCCGGCTTGGGGGCCGGCGGCGCGGGGGTCTTCGGTTGTACCGCTGGAGCGATCGGCGGCGTTTCGTCGTCGTCGGTGTCGAGTTCCAACAGCGGCAGGTCGTCGCGGGCGGCCAGGCTCGGCACGACGATGTCGGCCGCAATCGGCGGCGGCGACTGCGCGGCCCGCGGCGCGGCAGGGGGCGAAGCAGAAGCCAATGGAACTGCGGCCGCTGGTTTTTCGTCGAGCGGCTCGGCGGCCGAATCGTCGTCGTCCGTCGGCCGGTCGTCCGACGACATCGTGTCGCTCAATAGCGACGCAAAGAAATCATCTTCGCTGGGCGAGGCGGCCGGGGCCTTGGCGGCGACTGGTGCAGGTTCGGAAGCGGCCGGCCGTTCCGCCTGTTTCTCCAGTTGCTTTTGATACAGCGACAGCAGTTGCTGGCCCAACTCGGTTTTGAGCTTCTTCTGCTGCACCAGGTAGCGAATGATCTTCTCCGGGTCCGGCTGCTGCGCGAGCAACTTCTCGGCAGTTCCCTCGTCCATGATCTTGTTATGGACGACGATCCGCTTGAAGATCGTTTGGGCGGCGGTGAAGGTGGTGCTGGACATGGAAGACAACTTGGGAGAAGAGGCCGTCGCGGACTCGCTGGCGGATGTCCCCCAGTATAGCAAGCGGGCCTAACCGCAGGCAGCCTTGGCAGTAGCATCCCGAGGTGTGCCGCAATCAACCGCACCTTCCGCGTTCCCACCGTCGGCTTGCTGCCACTACGGCCGCCTATTCCATCGCCGCTTTGGCCGCTTCCACCACCGCCTCCGCCGTGATCCCAAAATGCTCGTACAACTCCGCGTACGGCCCCGAGGCGCCGAAGCTGGTCATGCCGACGAACTTCCCGCGCGGGCCGAGGTACCGGTCCCACCCTTGCTCCACCGCGGCCTCCACCGCCACGCGGGCAGTGATCGCCGCCGGCAGCACGCTCTCGCGATATGCGGCGTCTTGGGCTTCGAACAGTTCCCACGACGGGAAGCTGACCACGCGGGCACGGATCCCTTCGGCGGCCAGCTTCTGCCCCGCCGCAACCGCCAGCGACAACTCAGTGCCGGTGCCGATCAAGATTACCTGTGGCGCGCCGTCGGCTGGATCGCTTAGCACGTAACCGCCGCGGGCCACGCCGGCGGCCGGCGCCATCTGCGTGCGATCGAGCGTCGGCACGTTCTGCCGGCTTAGCACCAGGGCCACTGGCTCGTGGGTGTGCGTCAGGGCCACGCGGTACGCCTCGGCCACTTCGTTGGCGTCGCCGGGACGCAGCACGATCAGCCGCGGGATCGCCCGCAATGCGGCCAGATGTTCGACCGGCTGGTGCGTGGGGCCATCTTCGCCCAGGCCGATGGAGTCGTGCGTGAGCACATACAGCACCGGCTGGCGCATCAGTGCCGCGAGCCGCATCGACGGCCGCATGTAGTCGGTGAACACGAAGAACGTCGCGCCGTAGGGACGCAGTCCGCTTAAGGCCATGCCATTGAGCGAGGCGGCCATCCCATGCTCGCGGATGCCGAAGTGGAAATTGCGGTTGCCATAACCGCCGGGCTCAAAATCGCCGCCGCCGTCAACCAGCGTCATCGTGGAAGGAGCCAAATCGGCCGAGCCGCCGGACGTGAGCACCTTGCCGGAGGTAACCCGCGTGGCGGCCCCTTTGGCGTCGGTGGGGAACGTGGGAATGTCCTGATCCCAGCCCTCGGGCAGCTTGCCCGCTTGCAGCGTCTGCCACTCGGCGGCAAGCTCCGGATGAGCGGCCGCGTATTGCTCGAAGCGGGCCGTCCATTCCTTATGCAACTTGCGGCCGCGGCGTCCCACGCCGCCGCGGAAATGCTTAAGCACTTCATCCGGCACCAGGAACTTGGCATCCTCCGGCCAGCCGTAGACCGCCTTCGTCTTGCGGATCTCGTCCTCGCCCAGCGGGCTGCCATGGGCACCGTGCGTGTCTTGCTTGTTCGGCGAGCCGAAGGCGATGTGACTGCGGACGATAATCAGAGTCGGCTTGTCGACTTTCTGGGCGCCGAACGCTCGATACGCGGCCCGCAGCTTCGATAGATCGTTGGCATCGTCGATGTGCTTGACGTTCCAGCCGAGCCCCTTGAATCGCGTGGCCACTTCCTCGTCGAACGCGAGCTTGGTGTCCCCTTCAATCGTGATGTGATTGTTGTCGTAGATCCAGCACAGGTTCGAGAGCTTCAGATGCCCGGCCATCGACGCCGCTTCGTTGGCCACCCCTTCCATCAAATCGCCGTCGCTGCACAAGGCATAGACGTTGTAGCCGAACATCTCGAACCCCGGCCGATCGTAGCGGGCGGAGAGCCAGCGGGCGGCGATTGCCATGCCCACGCTATTGCCCACGCCCTGGCCCAGCGGGCCGGTGGTCGTTTCGATTCCGGCCGCTTCGCTATGCTCGGGATGGCCGGCGCAAGGGCTGCCTAACTGGCGGAACCGGCGAATGTCGTCCAGCGTGATCGACGGCTCGCGGCGCACTTTGCCATCGCGATCAACCGCGCGCACGCCGGCCAGATGCAGCAGCGCGTAGAGCAGCATCGAGGCATGCCCACAGGAAAGGACAAACCGATCGCGAGCCGGCCACAGCGGCTCGGTCGGATCGTAGCGCAGGAACCGGTTCCAAAGCGTGAAGGCGACCGGCGCCAGGGCCATCGGTGTGCCAGGGTGGCCGCTGTTGGCTGCCTGCACGGCGTCCATGGCCAGCGTGCGAATGGTGTTGATCGAGAGCTGCTCGATATCTGTCTTTGGAACGTCGTTCATGGGCACCTGGGCGCTGTTCTTTTGGTCGTCTTCGGCGATGGACATGTGTATGGAGCCTTTAGTGGTCTAAGCATTTCGGCGCGACTCTCCAAAAGGAGAGCCGGCCGAGGGCAAATCAGCAGCAGTGCAGGCGCATATTCTCCCCGCAAAGCAGGGGAAAAACCTGGAAAGAGTGTACGGCACCCGGGAAAGACCGTCAATCGGCCGGGGGGTGTTAGCGAGGCTGGCCTGGGAGACGAGAAACCCGACCCGACCGTCTCACTTCCGCAACAGCCCTGCGCTGGATTGGAAATATCGCCGCTGTCGCCGGCCGCTTTCGGTGGCCGCTTCGGCCTGCTGGCGCGATAGATCATCGACGCTGGCGCGGCAAGCGCGGCAGCCGACGTCGTCGAGATGAAACGCCACGTAGCGGGCCATCTCGGCCGGCAGCACACCCAGCAGGTAGCTCCCCAATTCCGGCCGCGTGGGGCAGGTCAACCGATAGTGCCGCCAGATCGCGCCGAGCGAATGGATGCCCGCATCGCGCTGCGCGTTGAGCTGCGCGAGTTGCCCCGCGAGTTCACTGCTGGCGCGCAGCTCAGTCTCAACCGCCGCCATCGACTCCGCCGGCAGGGCCTCGTCGAGGTACGCTTCGAGTTCGGTGGTGGTGAAGTGGTGGGGCATGGTGGACGGATTTTTTTATAGCGGAGGCGAAAATTGAATGACCAATGACCAAATCCCAATGACCAATAAAACTTGCCTAGCTCCTACATTGGTCATTGGTGCTTGGTCATTGGTCATTTATTCAGCAAGACTCCAACGCAACCTAAGAGTCGGCGTGTAGCTCCGGAAACACCTCTTCACTCAGCCCCTGCCTTCGCAGGGCGGTGCGGAGCCGGGCGACGAATTCGAATTTCTGGTTGGCCACTTGTTGCTCGGAAAGTTTCAGCCGCTCGGCGATCTGCTTGTTTGGCAGGCCGCGCACATGCAGCAGTTCCTGGCACATGACTTTGGTCCACTCGCCGTCGGCCCGCCAGCGGTCGACGATTTCGGCCATCGCGCGCCCCAGGGCGGCTTTTTCGATCGCCTTCCGCTCGCCGCTGACTAAAGCGCTGCTGGCGGTGCGGGCCGTGCCGGGGGGCTCCCACTCGCCGCCGCTCTCGCCGGTGGCCAGCGGCAGGGTCGGCCGCCGTCCCTCGCGGCGCAAATGGTCCGTCAGTTTGTGCGCGGCGATCGAGAACAGATAACTCTCCAGCGAGCGGGCCGCGTCGTAGTTGGGCAGGCTGGTGAGAAAGCCGACGAAGGTTTCCTGCACCACGTCTTCGGCCGCCTCGCGCCGCCGCAGTCGGCCGCCGACAAACGCCAAGAGTCGCCCCTCGTAGCGGGCAATCAGCTCGTTCCACGCCTCCGACTCGCCGCTTCGGACGCGCTGGATCAGCAGAGTGTCGCTGTCGGGCGGGTCGGTCATGGCCACATCACGGCGGAAAGTTCGGCGCTGAAAATTCGGCAGTGGTTCAGGCGTGGACGTTGGCCGATCGATTTGCGGCCGGTGCCGGCGCCGATTTGCCCGCGCCGCGCCGCAGGACGAACCAGCCGGCGGAGAGCACCACCAGCGCGATCGCCAGCCAGGTGCCGGCCGTGCGAACTCGCTGCCGGGCGACGGCCTGCTGCCACAGGATACGCAGGCGGTCCTTCGCCTCTTGATCGAACTTCAAAAGGGCAAACGACTCAAACATCTCCTGATCATCGGCCAGTTTGCTGAGTGCCTTGTGCTCCGTTGACAGGAATCGATCATTGCTCAGCCTCTCAATCAAGTCTTGCGGCACGCTCACGTGATAACCGGCCACGTGTGCGATCTCGGTTTGAATGTACTGCTCGACCGCTGTGGCCAACTCGTGAACGAGGTACCGCTCGCACTCGGTCCGCGTGGCATAGGGTCCGGCGTGGACCATGATTTCCGTCATCTGGTCTTTTATGCGCGGGACGCCGGCGGGCCATTTGGTCCACTCAGGTGCGGACGCGGCGGGCTCGTCAGCAGCAGCGGCAGTGCTGCGGACAATCTGCGCCGCCCCACCCAAGGGCTGGCCAATTGCACGGCGATGGCGATATTGGCCGCCACCAAAAATCCCCACGGCTGCGGGAAGTACTCCCACTTCTGTGCAAACGGCCAGAAGAGATACAGACCGATCGCGCAACTCACGCACACCGCAGTGGCCCACAGGCTCAACCGCGACCCGCGCAGCGGATCGGCCAGCCGCCACCAGCGAACCAGCAGAAACAGAAAGCCAAAATAAGTCAGGAACGCCATTAGTGAATGGGGGCCGTAGCTGCCGGCGGTGCCAATGGCCAGTGCGACCTTCGAGAACGCCGGCTGCGCAGTGAACTCGTGCGGCAGAGAGACGAACAACGATTTCTGCACTCCCCACGCCGCCGCCCCGACGAGCAGTCCAACCACCAGCATGGTGAAGCGCCGCAAGGCCGGCTCGCCACGCGTTCCTTCCCAAAACTTCGCCGGCACGAGCACTCCCCACGCTCCGGCGATGCTGACCAGCGAGAGCCACGCAAACTGCTCGGGCGTGGCCGATTCGCCGCGCACCAGGAACATCACAATCGTCGTCACCAGGACCACGACGGCAGAAAGCACGAGCGAGCCGCACAAATCGGCCAGCCGCTTGCGAATCGGCTCGACGATCAATGCCGGCATCGCCCGAGGGTTCCATGGCCGCCTTCCCGGCGGGACAAACCGTCCCGCCGCGGGTGTTTGCTGCCGAGTTGGCGGGGGCTGTTGAACTCCACCCGTTGCCTGGCGAACGCCGGCCGTCCCTTGGCGAGCCGGCGGCGATTGCCCAGCGGTATTCGTTCCAGCGATAGCCATCCCTCGACCCCCTCGGTTAAAGGACCAGATGGCAAAGTACGCACCGTATGAAAGTACGCACCGTATGCAATCGCGGTCAGTACGCTCAGCGGCACCACCACCGGCGCCACGACGGGTCCGATCACCGCCACCAGCCACAGGCCGATGAGAATCAGCACCACCTTGGCGGGCGTGTTGAACTGCGATTGCCAGGCGGAGCCAAAACCGGAGAGCGTGTCGCGCACCCAGCGCTGAATCGGCTCTTGAGGCTTTGAATTATTGAGCGTTGCCTCGACCGCGGGTATCGATTTTGCTGCGGCCGTCGGAACATGGCGCGGGATGATCACGGCTGGACCTGCGTGTGGCGCAAGCGGCAGCGCGGCCATCATTTTCTCGACCGACCCAAAACGTGCCTGTGGGTCTTTGGCCAGCGCGCGGCCAACGACCGAGCGAAACGGCACGTCGATCTCTTTGCCGTAGCGCCCCTGAGCAATCTCGGGGGCCATGTAATGCACCGTGCCGACGCTTTCGGTCTGCCCGCTGCGGCGGCTGCACGAAATGAACTTCGCCAGTCCGTAGTCGCCAATTTTGACCAGCCCGGCGTCGGAGAAGATATTGCCGGGCTTTAGGTCGCGATGGACGATACCCGATTGGTGTAAGTAGCCCACGCCGGCGGCCACGCCCGCGAGCCACGCCACCGCTTCGACCGGCGGCAGGCCGTTAGGGTTTGCGGCGATGATCTCATCGAGCGACGGCCCGGTGACGTATTCCATGACGACCCAATGGTCGCCGCCGTCATCGGTGCGGATGTCGTACAGACCCAGCAGATGGGGATGCTTGAGATTGAGGCATTGGGCCACGCCGCGCAGCTCGATGTCGAAATTGCGGCGGAGCAGCTTCAGCGCCACTTCCTTGCCGCCATCGCTCACGGCGTAATACACCTCGCCAAAACCGCCCCGGCCGATGCCGCGCTTGATGGTATAGCCGGACAGTGGGCGCGAACCGTTGGCGTAAGTGAAGCGCGTGCCGGGCGCGGCGCCGAGCGGCACGACGTCGGTCGGCTGCTCCACGTAGTCGCGGGCGTCAGGTTCTGCGGTTTGTGCTTTCATGGCAGTTCTCACGCAACATCAGCCTAGCCGTTTGAACCGGCCGGTGCAAAGCGCGGTGTTTTGCCGGCCTTTGGCAAGCATTTTTATGCCTCTGTTAGCCGCCCGTCCCCGACGGGCGCGGCCCGGTTAGCGTGTCGCGCCGCTGGGGCAGCGGCGGCTAACGCGAACATCACGCCAGTCTCTCCAGGGAGAGCGAAAAATCACCGCCAAAGACTTGTGAGTTGAGCGCCAACGGCCCCTCGCCGTCGCATGCCACGCCGTCGATCTCCAGTTTGCCGGACGTCCGGCAGCGGAGCCCCGAGGCATGGCGATACAGCATTACGGTTTGACTCCACCGCCGCGCCACGACATGGCAACTGGCCGCCGGACCAAGCAGGCACGACTCGGCCAGCAGCAGCACCCCGTCGGTCGTGGGCCGAGTGCGATGGTGGCTGGCCGGCACCAACGCGGCCGAAGCACTCAACGGATGCGGCTTGCGAAAACGGACCTTAACGGTCGCGCCGAGTTCAACCAGCGCTCCGTCGCGGAGTACGGTTGGCGTCCGCAGCGGCCGGCCGTCGACGCGGGTCTCGCCGTTGGGTTCCAGCAGGTATCCTTCGGCATCGCGGCGAATCGTGGCATGCTCGCGGGCGAGGTCTCCTTGGATTGGCACATCCACTTCGTTGCCGGGTGTCGCTTGCCCTAGCACAACTCGATCGCCGCAGCAGACCAGATACCCTCCGACCGCGTCGATCCACAGCAGAAACCGGTCGCTCGTGGAGGCAGCCATCGTCGTATCCAGGCCGCGCACATGGCGCGTGCTGCGGAGCTTCCAACGTGAGAACCGGGCGACCATTGATCGAACCCCTACCTTTATACCTTTTCACCACGGAGGGCACAGAGACGGAGGGAATGTCTAATGTCTAAATCCCAATGACTAATGAAGGAGCTGCGCCTCTTTTTGGACATTGGGATTTAGACATTAGACATTAAGCGTCTCCGTGTCTCAGTGCCTCCGTGGTGAAAACCAGCTTCCTAGTGCGCCGTCGCCACGGTCGGCTGGGTCGTCGTCGGGTTCTGGAAATACCCTGTCACCTGATCGACGATGTCGGCCGCTGCGGCGTCATCGATGGGGATTTCGCCTTTGAACCGGTCTTCGGCATTGACCAGCTTCTCGGCCACTTGCAGACGGCTGCGCAGGTCGGCCACCAGCTCCTTGGCGCGGCCGAGTTGGCTGTCGTCCACGTTGACCGAGCTGGTGGTTTGAGCCACCTCGACTACCTTCAGGCGGGCTTCGAGATTCTCGACGTCGACTTCAAGCTGCCGCTTGGCGGCCAGCATGCCATCGAGCTTTTGCCGGGCCGCTTCCAGGCTCTTGGTCCGGGCCTGGTGGATGTCGCGGAGGCTGGCCAGCGTGGCGTCGTTGGTCTTGTAGCGCTCGAACCGATTGGCCAGGTCGAGCTTCACCTGCTGGACGGTGTAGCGGCGGCCCCCGTATTCGTAAGAATCGCGCGGCGAGGCAACGTCGTTCTTCAGACGCATGATGCCGTCTTTGTCTTTGCTCAAGCGGCCTTCCGTGGTCTTGATTTCATTGTCGAGCCGTTCCACTTCCACTTCCTCGCGGGCGATCACGTGCATGTTCTGCCGGATGTCGGGAACGAGGTCCTTGACCATCTTGCGGGCACGATCGATCTCGAACTCCATCGGAATCTTGCTGCGGACCGACTCCTTGGCCCAGCCGGCGGCGGTGCCGAAGTAGCTGGCACATTCGTGGCCGCAGAAGACGAGCGCGGCCAGCACCCCTGCCCCGGCAATCAAAAATCGTCTGCGAAACAAGAACATGGCTTTGTCCTCCTGAAAGTAGTCGTAAGTGGGCCGGCCAATGGCCGGGTGAGCGGTAAAATGCCAGCACCGCATGGACCGTACCGGTGCGTTCTGCCCTTCTTTCGCCGGGCGGGGCGCGATCTTGGAACGGTGGAGAAAGATTTTGCATGGAGCGGCTTTGGTGGGGGCTGGAGGCAGGTAGAATGAGTGCCAATCCGCGAGCGCGGGGGTACCTGGATAGCTGGGTGCCTGGGGCAACGCCCCAGACTTTTCGGAGTGGATCAATCTGGGGCGATGCCCCAGCTACCCGAAGCGCAGACACCAACCCTTTGTTCTGACCGCATTTTCGTGTCTGACGATAACGCCACTTCCCTGATTCGTCAGCTCCACGCCGCCGGGACGCGCGTGGTCCTGTGCATCACCGGCGGGGGGAGCGCGGCGATTGGCGAGTTGCTTGCTGTTCCAGGTGGTTCGGCGAGCTTGCTGGAGGCCACCGTCCCCTACAGCAGCCAGGCTCTGACCGCGTTTCTCGGCTCGGAGCCGGCAAACTATTGCTCGGAGCGAACTGCCCGCGCGATGGCGATGGCGGCCTTCGAGCGGGCACGGCGCTATACGGCGCCAGGCGACACAGCGCCGCTGGCCGGCGTGGCTTGCACCGCCAGTCTGGCCAGCGACCGCCCCAAGCATGGCGAGCATCGGGCCCATCTGGCCGTGCAGACGTTGTCCGACACATGGACCGGCTCGCTGATTCTGACCAAAGGGGCTCGTAGCCGTGCGGACGAGGAACGGTTGGTGAGCCAGTCGGTACTAAACGCGATGGCGGAAGCGTGCGGCGTGCCTACGCGGTTGCCATTGGCTCTGTTGACCGGCGAGCAACTTCAAGAATCTCGCACGGTAGCTCCGCCAGCATGGCAGGATCTGATTACGCTGAAGCGGCGTACACACTGCCAGTCTGGTTCGGCGGCGCCTCTTATCGCACTGTTGCCAGGGGCGTTCAATCCTCGGCACGATGCCCATCGCGAGATGGCTCGCATGGGTAGTGAGCTGTTGGGTGGGCCCGTGGCGTTTGAACTCTCGCTGGAAAACGTCGACAAGCCGCTGGTGGATTACTGCGATCTGGCACAACGCGTCTCCCAATTCGGCCCCGAGGAAACCTTGTGGCTGACGCGGGCGCCGACGTTTGTGGAAAAGGCAAAACTGTTTCCAGGGGTCACGTTCATCGTCGGCGCCGATACGATCCGCCGCATCGCCGAGCCGAAGTATTACGGCGATAGCATTGCTGCGCGAGACGGGGCGATCGAGCAACTGGTCGCCGCGCGATCACGGTTTCTGGTGTTTGGCCGCACGGAGGCCGGAGAGTTGTGCACGCTCGAACAGTTAAACCTGCCTCCGGCCTTGCGAGGGGTGTGTCGGGCCGTGCCGATTGAGCAATTTCGGATGGATATATCGTCCACCGATATCCGCCGCCGGGTCGAATGATGTATTATCCCCAGTCCCGGCTGGGCGCGGCCCGTCATTTTTCGCCAATTGGGCCACTCGGACGGGATTTTCCGCCCGTTTGTGCCCAATACGGCCGGCAAGCTAAGATCAACGAGCTAAAATCACTATGATCAGAATGAAAAACGCCACCGGCGACGACCGACATTCAAAGAATCCGAAGCCGGCCGAACACGGACCCGTCAAACCAGGAACAGCGGACATGTTGAAGGACGAGCACAGCGCGGCGGTGGTGGATGATCTTGGATTGGGCGCCCCGAAGCCGGCCGTCCCACCCAACGAACCGGGCACGCAACTGATCACCGCCGAGCAGTTCATCCTGCAGCAGCGGATGGCCCGCTTTCCGACCACCTCCGGCGAGTTCTCCTGGCTGCTGTCCGGCATCACGCTGGCCACGAAGATGGTGGCCGCCCAAGTCCGCCGCGCGGGTTTGACCAGCCTGCTGGGAAGCGCCGGCGAAATCAACGTGCAAGGCGAAACGGTCCAGCGGCTCGACGTCTTCGCCAACCAGGCCCTGCTGCATTGCCTGGGCAATCGCGGCAACGTGGGCGTGCTGGCCTCGGAAGAAAACGAGCAGCCGGTGATCGCGCTGCAGGACCCCGAGGGGGGAAAATACATCGTCGTGTTCGATCCGCTTGACGGTTCGAGCAACATCGACGTCAATGTGAACGTCGGCACGATCTTCTCGATCATGCGCCGCGACATGAGCAATACCTCCGACCCGGGGGCCGACGTGCTGCAGCAAGGGACGCGGCAGATCGCTGCGGGTTACGTCGTCTACGGCTCGTCGACGATGCTGGTCTACACCACCGGCGACGGCGTACACGGCTTCACGCTCGACCCGGCCATCGGGGCGTACGTGCTGAGCCATCCCAACATGCAGATGCCCGACCGGGGGAATCTGTACTCGACTAACGAAGCGAACGCCGACAGCTACCCTGAGTATTGCCGCCGATTCCTGCATTGGCTCAAGTCGGGCGAGGACGGCACGGCGTATTCCTCGCGGTACATCGGCTCGCTAGTGGCCGACTTCCATCGCACGCTGCTCAAGGGTGGCATCTTCCTCTATCCCCCCACGTCGCAGTACCCGAAGGGGAAGTTGCGCTTGCTGTATGAAGCGAACCCGATCGCCATGCTGGCCGAGCAGGCCGGCGGCCGAGCATCCGATGGACAAAACCGGATCCTCGACATCGAGCCCACCGATCTGCATCAGCGCGTCCCGCTCTTCGTCGGCAGCCGTTATGAGATGGACCGGCTGGAGGAGTTTGCGCGGCGGATGAAGATGAGATAGGGGGAAGCTTAATGACCAATGACCAAATCCCAATGACCAATAGCCGTGTCGCCGGCATTATTGGAGATTGGAATCTTGGTCATTGGTCATTTGCTTCAGCCTGTTCCCCACACGATGCTCACGCACAGCATCGTCAGCACGATCAGCGACACCAGGGCGAAACGCCAGTCTTTTTCGCCCAGCCAGCCGATCCCCAGCACGAGCACGCGCAACACGGGCGTGGCCATTAGCAGGACCAGGCCCAGGTTGATCACTGCCGTGCCGTCGCCATTTAGCGATGCCGCAATCAGCGGGCGGAGCTTGAGCGGGTGATGCGGCGTGGGCGTGGCGTGACCGGCCATCGACAGCATCAGCCCGGCGACTAATAGCGCAGCGCTGAGATACAATCCGCCGCTCAGTCCCCAATGGACGGCGCGTGCCAGGCGGCGCTGTTGGGTCGGTGATTCTGTCACGGGATAGGAACTCCCGAGGTCCAGACGCGCACCAGCATTTGCACGGCGGTCGCCACCAGCAGCAGGGCGAACAAGCGAGTCAGAAACCGTCCGTGGACGAAATGGCCGAACCACGAACCGATCGGCGCGCCGATCAGCACGCCCAGCACGACGGCCGCCGTGAGGGCCGGCTGCACGCTGCCGCGGCCAAAGTACAAAAACGCGCTGGCCGCGGCGGTCACGCCGATCATGAAGTTCGACGTGGCGGCGGCCGCCTTAATCGGCATGCCGCACAGCAGATGCAGCGCCGGCACCTTGAACACCCCGCCGCCGATCCCCAGCAGGCCCGACACGTTGCCGGCGACGAACGACACGCCCAGCGCCGGCAGCAACCGCCGCACACGATACGTCACCCAGCCACCGGTGGCCGGATCGAAATAGGCGCCGGCCAGTCGTCCGTCGGCGGCGAGCGGCTGTCGCGCGGCATCCGGCGCGACGGCATTCACGGGCGCCGCGTCTTCGGTTTCACCTTCTCCGGGCCGTTGCCGCAGCATGACAATCGCCGTAGGCAGCAGGCAGGCCGCAAAGAGCCCTTCGAGCAACGCGGGGGGCATGAAGGCCGCAGTCAGGCCGCCGCATATCGCGCCGAGCGCCGTGGCGATTTCCAGCGTCATGCCCAAGCGCATGTTGGCGGTGCCGCGCTCGACGTTGCCTCCGGCGACCGCGCTGGAGGCCGCGATCACCGTGACAATGCTGGTGGCGATCGCCTGGTGCATCGGGACGCCAATCACCAGCACCAGCACCGGCACGACGAACACGCCGCCGCCGGTGCCCAGCAGCGCGCCCAACGCGCCGGCACCCACGCCAGCCACCGCCAGGATCGCCAGTTTTGTCAGCGAGGGGTCCATGCGGAGTGCGGGGAGGCAACTGAAGTGTGAAAATGTGGAATCGGGTGCCTGGGGCAACGCCCCAGCCTGGTTGATACAAGAAGATCTGGGGCGTTGCACCAGGCACCCACGGGCTAGTGACGGCTTGGCCTATTGCTTCTGCAACTCGACGCAGATGCCCCCGGCCCTGAGCACCCGATGCATCCGGGTGAACCACAATTCCTGGCGGAGCTTCAAGCCGGCTTCGTCGCACAGCGCGAACAACTCGGGCCGATTGTACGTGCGGCAGGTGAACATCCGGCTGGTCCAGGCGCCGCTGAAGCTTTCTTCGGTGACGAACAACAGCATCCGGCCGCCGGGGCTCATCACGCGGGCCAATTCGGCCAGTCCGGGCCGGATGTCGGGCAAGTGCTCCAGGACGTAGCCGCAGGTGACGCAATCGAATACCGAATCGCGAAACGGCAGCCGCGTGACATCGGCCGCCAACAGCCGGGGGCGCCGGCTGCGCAGGCGGCGCTGTGCCCGGTGGACCATGGTGCTCAGCAGGTCGATGCCGGTAATCGTGGCTTCCGGATCGGCGTACTTCAGCAGGTGGCCGATGATCTGGCCCACGCCGCTGCCGATGTCCAGAATGTGGCGGCAGCCGGCCAGGTCGAAGCGGCGCTTCTTGAGCAGCCGCTCGCCGAATTGGAGATGCCCTGAGAGGATGCTGAACGTGTCGAGGATCGCCCCCTTGGGCCCCCCGTACACCTCGCGCACCTTGTGGCGATATTGATCGTCGCTGAGACGACGGATCATGTCGTTCTCGACGATCTTGTTAAATACCTTGCGCCGCTTGGGCAGCGGCATGGCCAGCTTGCCGCGCCGCGAACTGCTGGCGCCGCGCCGCGACCGCGTCGAAGCGGCGGCGGTTTTTGCGTGTCGCTCGTCCGACATGGATCAATCCGTTCCCACGGCCGCCTGAAAAGAGTGCCAAACTCAGCTTCCGACGCGTCCAACGCTCGCCATCAAAAACGCGATCGCCGCTAAAAGCGAAATCATAGATACACGCGACGGTTGTAGATATACCATTCCAACAGCAGCACGGCCAGAGCTAGCAGCAGCAGTGGCTTCCAGACGGCCACGCGCACCGACTCCCAATGCGTGGCCGGCCGCACCTCGGAATGCCCCAGTCGGAGGGAATGTTCCGGCTGCGTGCGAATATCGCTTTCCGCCGCGCTAAACAGGTTGACCGCGAACCGGCGGACGGGGCGCTGCCCCTGGTGGATTTCATACACCCCTACGGCGTCGGTGCCGCTGAATTGCAGCGTTTGGTTTTCTTGCGGCGGAAGCGTAATTTTATGGTCGCCGGGGGCCACCACTTGAACCGCTTCCGCCGCACCCTCGGCCCGCCAGGTGAGCGATTGCCCCGGGCGCAAGCTGTCTGTCTCCAGACGCGCGGCGCCGCTACCAAGATAGCCCAGCATTTCATGAATGAACAGCGGAAAGCTTTGCCGCAGCGGCCAGTTGGTATTGGCCACGCGCTGCCCTTGCGCGTCGGTGGCGAAGATTTCAAAGCCCAGCACGGCGTCTTCAAATCCTTCGCGCGGCGCGATGGCAAACAGCGACCCTTCGGCCGCTTCAAACAATGACACTCCACCCGGCGGAGGACGCACCACTTTCGCCTCGGCAATCACAAAGTCGCCGACTTCGATCAATTGCGTCAGCGGATGCGTGCGCTCCGTATCGATGATCTTCGGATCGCCGAGCGTCGCTCCCTGCTGCCAGCGGCCGTCCGGGGGCAGCCGGCCGATGAATAGCGTGTTGGCCGGCGGCATCGTCTTTGGCGCGCACTGATCGTAGATCACCAGATCGAATGCGCCTCCTTCAGTCGCCGCCGTGTATTCCTTGGTCGTCAGAAAGGCCGGCGCTTCAATCCGAATGTCGGCCAGCTCGTGGGCTTTGGCCGTGCCTAGGGCGCGGCGCAGCGGTTCGTCGCCCGGCGAGACGAACAACACTCGCCCCCGGTGCGGCGGATTGACCACTGCCCAAGCCTCGTTGTCCACCGCCAGATCGTCCGGCGCCTTGATGTGCATCGAGAACACGCCGGATTCCATGACCTTGGACGGAAACGGCACGGTCTGGCGGCCACCGGCGGGAATCTTGATTTCCCGCGTGTCGTCCAGGCGGCCGTCTCGAAGTAGTTCGACGGCCAGGGTTTTTTCTTGGGAGGAAAAATTTTCAATCCGCCCGACCACCTGCAATTCCTCGGGCCGGTCTTCGTAGCGCCGCGTGGCGAGCATCGTGATGGCCACGTTGTCCGCCTCCGGCTTGCCGATCAACTCGAACTTGGGGGTCAGATTCCCCAGGGGAACGTCGGGAACATCGGGGAAACGGAAATCGGAAAGGACCACCAACGTGGCGGGCAGGCCGCCGGAGGGCGTTGTAGTGCTGGAAGTTGCCGCGCCGGCCGGCACGTCGTGTGGCTTTTCCTCAGGACGGCTGGCGGCGCTCCGCGCGGCGTTTGCTAAACCAGCGGCAAGTCGCAAGGCTTCCGTCAGTGACGTGGTGCGCTGGGTCGGTTGAATCGTGGCCAGGCGGCGCCGCAGCTCGGCGGGGTTGGTCGTGTATTCCTGCACCACCTGGCCGGTGTCGGAGAAGCTGATCAGCATCGCTTTGTCGCCCGACTTCATGTTGCCGATCAATTCGCTCACACGGCGCTTGGCCAGGTCGAGCCGCGTAGGCACCCCCTGGTCTTTCACGTCGGTGGCCGACATGCTGGCGGAATTATCCACCAGAAACACAAACCGGTCGCCGCTGAGTCGGGTTCCCTGCCAACTCGGATTCACCAGGGCCAGCATCAGCAGCGCCACCAGCAGCAATTGCAATAGCAGCAGCAGGCTCTGCCGCAGACGCTGCCAGAGGCTGTTGACGTGCAAGTCTTCGATCGACTTCTGCCACAGGTACGTGCTGGGGACCTGCAACGGCTGCCGGCGCAGCTTGAGAAAATAGAGCGCCACGATGGCTGGCGGCACCGCCGCCAGCGCCGCCCATTGCCAGGGGGAGAGCATATTGGTCCACTGCGGCCACATCAGCGCACCAGCCCCTCTTTGCGCAGAAAGCTGGCCACCAACTGGTCCACGGGCACCTCGTTCTTCGCCAGCACGTACGACATACCGCGGCGATGACAGAACTCGCGGGCCTCGGCGACAAACGTATTGAGCGTCTGCTTATAGCGGGCCAGCAGTGGGGCGCTCACGGTGATCTCCGCCGCGTCGTTGTCCTCGCAGTCCACCAGCCGCAGATCTCCCTTGATGTCGGGCTCGAGTTCTTCGGCGGAGAGAATCTGGATGATGTAAACATCCATCTGCCGGGCCACCAGGTAGCGCAGCGCGGTTTCGTAACCCTGCTTGTCCATCAGGTCCGTCAACAGCACCAGGATGCCGCGGCCGCTGTTGCGAATGCAGAAGTTGCGCACTCCGTCAGCCAGCGACACCAGCTCACCCGGCTGCATCTCGGACAGATACTGCTGCATCCGCACCAGGCTGCGCCGGCCGCGCAGCACCGGGCCCGGCGCGTGCGCGGCTTGCCCGAGAGTCTCGATCCGCACGCGATCCGCCCGTACCAGCCCGATGAAGCTCAGCGCGGCGGCCAGTTGCTTGGCGTATTCAAACTTCGTCGGCGTGCCAAAGTCCATCGACAGGCTGCCGTCGATCAGGGCATAAAAGTGCAGATCTTCCTCTTCGAGAAACAGCTTGAGAAACAGCTTCTCCAGCCGGGCGTACGTGTTCCAGTCGATGAAACGGATGTCGTCGCCGGGGGAGTAATTGCGGAAGTCGGCGAACTCGACGCTTTGGCCACGGCGAGGGCTGCGCCGCTCCCCCTTCATCCGGTGCGGCGGTACTGGTCATGGTGGGAACATTTTCGGCTGTCAGTTGTCAGTGGACCGTGGTCAGTTGCAACGGACAACTGACCACTGACAAATATCAAATCGCGCTCCGCTGCGCGTCGCGGCTAAACGGATATCAATCGCAAATCAAAAATCGCACATCGCCAATCCCCTACGCCAGTTCCACCGCCAGCGCCGTTTCATCCGCCTTCTCCGGCACCTTCTCCAGGATTTCCAGCAGCACCTGGTCGGGCTGGATGCTTTCGGCTTGCGCTTCAAAATTGAGGATCACGCGGTGCCGCATCGATGGCAAGTACACGCGGCGGACGTCCTCGAAGCTGACGTTGTACCGCTCGTCGAGCAAGGCCCGCACTTTGGCCGCCAGGGCCAAGCTCTGCGCGCCGCGGGGGCTCGCTCCCCAGCGCAAGTAGCGGTTCGTCGACTCGGTCGCCAGCGGCCCTTCGGGATGCGTGGCAAGCGTGAGCCGCACGATGTAGTCCTGCACATGCCGGGCCAGGATCACCTCGCGGACCACTTGCTGCCAGCGAACGATTTCCGTGCCGTCCATCACCTTCTGCGGCTCGATGACTTCACCCCGCGTCGTGCGGTCGACAATCGCCGAGAGATCCGCGCGAGTGCTATAGCCCACCAGCAGCTTGAATAGAAACCGATCCAACTGCGCTTCGGGGAGCGGATACGTTCCCTCCTGCTCGATCGGGTTCTGCGTCGCCATCACGAAGAACGGCCGCTCCAGCGTGTAAACCTTGCCGGCGATGCTCACGCTTCGCTCTTGCATCGCTTCCAAGAGCGCGCTTTGCGTCTTGGGCGTCGCGCGGTTGATTTCGTCCGCCAGGCAGATTTGCGTGAAGATCGGCCCCTGTTGAAACTCGAACCGCCGGCGGCCGTGCTCGTCTTCCATCACCATGTTGGTGCCGAGGATGTCGGCCGGCATCAGGTCCGGGGTGAACTGGATGCGCGAGAACTTCAGGTCCAACGCGTGGGCCAGCGTCCGCACCAGCAGCGTCTTGCCCAGGCCGGGGACGCCTTCGAGCAGGCAATGGCCGCCGACGAACAGGCAGGTCAGCACGCCATGCACGATGTCGTCGTGCCCTACGATCACGCGGGCCAGTTGTTCGCGGACCGCTTCGTACCGCTGGGCAAACTCCGCCGCCCGCCGCTGCATGGTTTCGCCGATGCTCATGGTGGTGTCATCTCAGATTAAAAGTGGAATGTGATCGTGCTCATCAAATGACCAATGACCAAGCACCAATGACCAATGTATGAAGCATGCATGCCTTATTGGTCATTGGGATTTGGTCATTGGTCATTATCTTCGTTGGTCCCGCACCTGCTTCTTCGCCTTCAAGAGTCGATTAGTATACGAGTTGTCCTCCGCCTCGGCCTGGGGCGTGAGACCCTGCTTTGGCTTCGGGGCCGGCTTGGGTGCTTCGGTCTCGATCCCATCGATGACGTTATCCGCGGCCCCGTCCGTTGGGCTGCTGGTCGGCTCGAACCGGACCGCCGCCCTGCGCTGTTCGATGCGGTCCGACACCTGTGCCTTGAGCGATTGCAGCCGGGCCATCGTGGGCGTGGCCTCTTCGACGCGGCCTCGCCGCAACACGCGGTCGCGCGCTTTGGCCACCAGCGGCGGCAGCCAGGCGAAGCTGAATTGAATGCGGCGGATGCCAATATCGCACAGGAACAACGTGGCGGTGACGAAGGCCAACAGGTGCCAGATCCCCTGCGTGCTGCGGGCAGGAGCCAGATCGCGGCGGAACGGATCGCCAGCCAGAAGCTGCGCGGGGGCCTGCGGTTGTGCCAGGTTGTCAACAAACTTGCCGGCGACGCCGCCAGTCGGCTTTAGCGCCGCTAAGTCCCCCAGCAGCGTGAGATTGGCCTGCCGCTCTCGATATTCGGCCGAATAGGGAACGCTCAATCCGCTGCGCAGCGGCGCCCGCCCGCCGCCTGGATGTACCGCCAGCAGGTAGCTGCCCGAATCCCCCGCCTCGGCCTGCCCGACATAACGGCCCGGCGCGGTCTGCTCGAATGTGACCGTGTGAATCTTCATGTCGGGGCCGACCACGGTGCCGGTAATCGGCAGGTCATTGAGGAACTGGTCTTTCTCGTCCCAGGCGCTGACCACCACCTTGATGCGCCCCTCTTCGACGTCGGTGGCCAGCAGAAAGCGGCCGGTGTCGTTGATCGGCCGCATCGACCAGCGGATCATCTTGCTGAAGAACTTTCGGTAGTCGGGCCAGTCTTTCCAGCGCGACGCCCAACGCTGCGCCGTCTCGCCGCTGTCGGTGGTAAACGCCACGGTCCGCCCCAGGCCGTACGTCCAGCTCGCCAGGATCGTGCTGTTGGTCGGCTCGCCCGGCTTGGTCGAGCGCATCGAGACTTCGACCAGCGGGCTTTCTTTAACCGTGGTCCGCACGAAGCCGGTGATCGGCGGCGGGGCCGAGATCGCCTGCGTCAACTCGTGGCCGCCTGTGACCTTGACCGCGAACGGACTGTCCTGCTGTTCAAAAATCAGCGGCGTGGCCAGCCGCCGCGTTTCGCGCATAAAAATCCGAGGGAGCGTTTTCAGGTTGCGGACGAAGTAAAACTTCCCTCCCCCTTCGCGGGCGATATCGGTCAGCAGTCCTTTATCGGCGTCGTCGCCGACCGCCACGCTGGTGGTGGTGATCCCCGCTTTGCGCATTTGCCGCGCTAGATCCGCGTAACCGCTGCCGTCCGTCATGCCATCGGTCAGCACAATCACATGCTTGACCGAAGAGTTGACGCGCCGCAAGGCTTGATACGCTTCGGTCAGCCCGGGCATCATGTTCGTGCCACCACCGCCGCCGAGCTGCCCGATCCGCCGGGCCGACTCGCCAGGCGTGGTGTTGCGCACCAGCGGCACGATCCAATGGGCATCAGAGTCAAAACCCACCACGCCCAGGTAATCCTGCGAACTGAGCATCCGCAGCGCCGCAATCGAGGCCGCCTTGCAGACTTCGATCTTCTCCCCCGCCATCGAGCCGGAAGTGTCGATCACCAGCATCAAGGCTCCGACGACGGTCACCTTCATGTTGCTGATTTGCATGTCGACCGGCAGGGCCTTTTCCACTTCCGTGTTTGTCCAGCCGCCAGCGCCGAAGCTGTTCGGACCGCCGAGCATCACCAGCCCGCAACCTAGTTGCTGCGTATTGCGGGCCAGCATTGAGATCTGGTCGTCGCTGAACCCCACCACGCCCCCCGGCGTGTCTTCGCCGCCGACGCGGGGAACATTGGCCAGCACCACCGAGTCGTACCGCTGCAGCTCGGCCAAATTGCCGAACAACTGATCGCTCGATTGCCGCGTGACGGTGAGGTTCTCCTCGCGCAGCGCTTCGACGACGTGGTCGAACTGCCCCCGCGAGGCGACATCCTCGATCAACAGCACCTGCCCTTTGCCGCGCACTTGCGTGAACGCCGTGGCCCGGTTGTTCTTCTCGATCGCGTCGTCTCCCGGATTGTCGGGGACGAAACGGGCCTCGAACGTGTAAAAGTCCGGATGGTCGAGCGTGATCGGATCGACGGTGCTGATCACAGTCTTGCCCGGCGGCAGCTCGACGGCCAGATCGCGCACGATTGGCTCTTCTTCCGCCGTGCGGCGGGTGATCCGCAGCCGCCCTTTGACCACGCCCGTCTGGCCGGCCAGCGGTGGCGTGGTGTTGTTGAGCACCACGCGGGGCTTGAACGGCTCGCCGCGGCGGACGTCGCCCGGGACGGTGACCTTCTCGACCGCCACGTCGGCGCTGCTGCCGGCGCGAACGGCCACCACGTCGATCCCTACGCCGCCGGCCGACAATCCGCGGGCACCGCGCCGCGCATCGCCGATGTTCTCGTTGCCATCGCTGATGATCACGATTCGCTTGGCGGCGTCCTCGGGGAACATCGCCTTGGCCATGTTCATGGCCGCTTCCACATTGCTGAACTCCGCGTCAACGCGGCTTTCGATTTCCTCCGGGAGCGGCAGATCGCCATCGGTCAGGCCGACTTCCACCGCCGGCTCACGCCCGAAGACGATCACCGCCACGCGGTCGCGCGCGATCTTATTGCGATGCTCGGCCACCGCCTGCTTGCAGTAGTTGATCATCGCCTTGCGCGACGCGCGGGGGATGCTTTCCGATTGATCGAGCAGGTAGACCACAGTCATCCGGTCGCTGGTCCGCAGCAGTTGCATCTCGGCCAGCGCGCAAATCACCAGCAGCGCGACAATGGTGCGAAGCGCCAGCGCCAGCCAGCGGCGAACCGGACCCAGCCCCGACAAATTGCGCCAACTAGCTACCCACAGCACCGGCAGCGCCAGCGCCAGCAGCAGATACCAGTGATTGTCAAAGGCGATGTCGTAACCGAACATGAATCGCTCAAGGGGTCGTGTCGCGCTCGGCGAGATTAATTCCTGCGACGATAGTTACGGCTTTCGATGCAGAGTGACACTGCGCGAATAACCTGGGGACAACGGCAACGCCGGATGAGTCGTGGCCGCACGATTTCCCCCGGTCATTGCTCATGCAATGGTATCGTGGGCCGACCGGCCCGCCATGGATGCCCCTACTGTTCTGTCCCCATCGTCGCCGAAATTGCGAGTAAAGCAAGACACGCGCCTCGACCGGCTACCCGAGAGCTGGCTGTTCGCGTGGGGCGGCTGCCTGCGAAGACGTAGTTTCATTCGCCGGGGTGTCCGGGCCGGCAACCGCCGTGTTCGACGGCGAGACAACGAGGGATTCGCGTCGATCCTGCTCGGTCGGCCCCTTGACGATTGCGCGTAACAGCCGGGATAATAAGGTATTACGATCGCTCTTGGGCGTCGCGGCGGTGGCGACGGACGAGTCGAGGGTCGGAAAAGCTGTTTCGTGGGTGCCATGGGCGGCTTGTCCGTCCTTGTTGATGTTTTCGTTTGCAGGCGCAGACAAGTCGCGTGACCCGCCGCGGTGGGCCGCGTCTGGCACCCTCTGCGGTTTCCGGCACAATCTGGCAAGGAATCGTCCCCGCATGGCTGCCGTGGTCGTCGATATTCGGCGGGCCGAAGACTCCCGCGACGTGGTGCATCAGGCCGTTCAGGCTCTGGCCGAAGGACGGTTGGTCGTCTTTCCGACCGAGACGGTCTACGGCTTGGCTGCCAGCGCGCTGAGCGACAAGGCCATCGAGCGGCTATTGAACGTCAAAGGGCGCGCGGTTAACCAGCCGCTGACCCTGGCCATCAAAAGCGCCGACGCGGCGCTGGACTATGTCCCCCGCCTGAACCCGCTGGCCCGGCGGCTGGCCCGCCGCTGCTGGCCCGGCCCGCTTACGCTGGTCGTCGATAACGACCACGAAGACAGCCTGCTGGCCCGGCTGCCGCCGCTGGCCCGTCAGGCGATTGCTCCCAACGGGGCCGTGGGGCTGCGAGTTCCGGCGCATCCGCTGTTTCATGATGTTCTGAAAATGCTGGCCGGGCCGGTCGCCTTGACCAGCGCCAACCGCACCGGCATGGCGGACTCGATCACGGTGGCCGAAGTGATCAATCAATTGGGCGACGACGTGGACCTGGTGCTGGATGATGGGGCCAGCCGGTATGGCCAGCCGTCGAGCGTGGTCCGGGTGCGGGGCCGCGAATTGGAGATCCTGCGCCCCGGCGTCGTCTCGTCCGCCACGCTGCAACGCCTGTCGAGCTTCCTGTTGCTATTTATTTGCACGGGCAACACTTGCCGCAGTCCGATGGCCGAGGTGCTGGCCAAGCGGATGATTGCCGAGCGACTCAAATGCCGCCCAGAGCAGTTGGAAGATCATGGCGTGATCGTCGCTTCGGCCGGGCTGGCGGCGGCGGTGGGGAGCGGCCCGAGTCCCCACGCGGTGGACGTGATGCATGTCCAGGGGCTCGATCTGTCGCAGCACGAACCACAACCGCTGACCGAGCAATTGGCCCGTCAGGCGGACTTGATTCTCACCATGACGCGAGGGCATCGCGACGCGATCGTCACGCAGTGGCCCTCCGCCGCGGCGCGAACGCAACTGCTGCGGGTGGATGATGGGGACGTGCCGGACCCCGTCGGCGGGCCGGTGGAACTCTACGCCCGCTGCGCGGAGCAGATCAAAGCGGAATTGGCGGCACGCATCCCGTCATTGGATATTTAGTTGACCGAGTAGCTAAAAAGACTGAAGAGCGAACCATGAAAATCGCCATTGGCTGCGACCATCGCGGAGTGGAAGTGAAGCGGAAGCTGATCGATCTGCTCCGCAAGCTGGGACACGACGTCGACGACACCGGCGCCTTCTCCGCCGAAGCGGTCGACTATCCAGACATCGCCGAGCGCGTGGCGAAGAAAATCAGCGGCCACGAGGCGGACCGCGGCATCTTGATCTGCGGCACGGGCATCGGCATGGCGATCGCCGCCAACAAAGTGCCAGGCGTGCGGGCCGCACCTTGTCACGATGACTTGACGGCCGAGATGAGTCGTCGGCACAACGACCTGAATGTGCTTTGTCTTTCCGCCGACATGCTGGGGTAGCGGCTGATCGATCGCATGGTGGAGATCTGGCTGAGCACGGAGTTTGAAGGAGGTCGCCACGCGCGCCGAGTGGAAAAGATCGGGCAGATTGAAAAGCACGAAGGGGGCTGATTGCCCGCTGGTTTTCGAGTTGCGGACGCCCGGCCCCGCAGCGATAGAGCCGCGGAAAACCGGAGCCAGGAAGGCTCAATTTTTTCGAGTGCTATCACGCCCTTCTGGCAGACTCTACCGGTCATAGAAGCTGTACCGGCAAACCTTGCCCGTTGTAGTAAAGGTGTCTTAGCGCGGGCCAAAAGATTTTCTAAAGTCTGGCCCCGCAAGTCTTGATGGCCCGGCTGGCTGCCTCTACAGTCAAAGCATGGTGCGGCGCGGGGCTGTTGGATTGACCGCCGCCGCCAGGCGCTATTTGGCGCCGCGACCTGACATCAAAGCGGGCACATTTTGCCCGCAATAGCAGCGAAGGATCTTACGAGCGATGAGCGAGCATCCTGTACCTCAGTCGGAAGAAGTCGATCACCTGATGCGCAACGCACAATTGCGCGACGAGTTGGAGCCCTTCTTCGACGAATCGATCGGCCGCGTCAACGTGCAGCAATTCTCCACCGTGAAGGAGAACGAGTTCCTGGCCTCGATGCTGGCCTGGGAACGGGCCCCGGTGTTGCCGATCGGCGATTGGTTTCAGCCGCGCCTCGCCCTGGCCCACCCCGACGAGTATCCGCACGACGCGGCCGGCGAAGCCCGCTTGCGCGAGCGGCTGTGGGACACGATCTACAGGCTGTTCGAGAAGCGGATCGTGCTCGACTTCACCGACCATCTTTCCGACAGGGCACTCTACTGCCTGATCTATCGCGACATCTTGCCGAGCCAGGAAAAGAAGATCGACGCCCCGGACAGCTACCTGCATTGGGACTGCGCCGACGTCAGCGGCAACCCCGACGTGTGGCTGAAGTATTACGCCACGATGGACGAGCGCGATCAATGGGTCCGCGAAATGAACGAGCCCCTGCCGCCGAGAGAAAATCCGCCGTTCAGCCGGCGCTTGCCGCGACGGCCATTGTGAGTTAGCTGTCGGCTTTTGTAGCGTGGGTGCTTGCACCCACGGATTTCTTTGGCCAGCGCCATTCTTTGAACAACGTGGCTGCAAGCACCCACGCTACGCGCCGGCGGCCATTTCCACGCCGAAAAAATCGCCGGTTAATCCCCACCGGTGGTTGCGGTTGGCGCAGCACGAGGCGATAGTCACGAGCGGTTGCTGTGCGGCTCGGAGGCTGCGCGGGCGGTTCGCGGGGGGATGCTGTCATGTCATCGGTGCTGCGCCTGGCGCGATTGTCTACGGAACGTCGTGATTGCGTTGAGGAAGAGACGGATGCGTCCTGGGTGTCTGGGGCAACGCCCCGGACGTTTCAGGCAAAAACTGGGGCGATGCCCAAGGCACTCGAAGCAATGCCGAGACCAGACATCGCCCGCCCCTTCATGCGGGCCGCCTGGCGGCGGTTGGCGATGGCCAGCTTTTCCGTTGACCCGCGCGTGCTGCGGCCGTTGGTCCCCGCCGGCACACTGCTGGACGAGCACGAGGGGCAGGCGCTCGTCACGGTGGTCGGCTTCTGGTTTCAACGGGCCAAGCTGTTCGGCGTTCGTATTCCGTGGCATCAGCATTTCAGCGAAGTGAACTTGCGGTTCTACGTCCGTCGCGAAGTGGCCGGCCAGTGGCGGCCCGGCGTGGTGTTCATTCGCGAACTGGTCCCGCGGCGCATGGTGGCGTGGACCGCCCGTCTGTATGGCGAACGATTCACTCGTGTCGCGCTATCCTGCCACCATAACATTCCGGAGGACGACAACACTCCCGGACCACGCCGGATTGAATATGCCTGGGGGCGCGGCGCCAACGCCGCGAAGTTCTCACTGAATACGAATGCCGACGCGGGCTGCGCGCGGGCACAAGGCGAAGCGTCGTTCGTGGTGGATCGATCCTGGGCCTACACCGCGCGCCGTGACGGCAGCACCTGGGAGTATCAGGTGGCCCGTCCACCGTGGCGGATCTGGCCGGCCATCGAAGTGGAATTGTGCGGCGCGATGCGCGCGTGGTACGGCCCAGCGCTGGGCGATGCGCTGGCCGGCCCCGCCACATCGGCCTTCCTCGTGGACGGCTCCGATGTGGCTGTCTATCCCGGCCATCGCATCTGGTCCTCTGCTGGGCGAAACGTATAACTCACGCCAGATGCCGCAGTTCGAGTGCGGCCCTCGCCGAATCATCCTGGCACCTGTTTCCCCTGGCCATGTGAGACGCGATAATTTCCAGTACCCTGCCGCGGGGCCGGGCCTTGTCTGAAAATTCATACCCACTTGTCAGCCGTCGTTTTTATCCGCAGCGTGCAGGGCTGTTCACTTCCGGAGGAGCGACGATGTCCACCTTGGCCACAAACGGTACTACCGCGCCGACGAATGCGCCGGCCCCCAGCCGTTCAGAAGAACTCGTCTTTCACGGCTCGACCGAGCCGACCATCGGCGTGGAGTTGGAGTTTCAGATTCTCGATCGCGATAGCGGCGACCTGTCGCCGGCGGCGGT
>JAIOQB010000261.1 GCA_021413585.1 Planctomycetia bacterium | reverse complement strand
GTCCGGCTCTGTCTCGACCCTTCGTTTCGGTCAGACGATCATCACATTGTGCGTGATCGTTCGCAACAGTTGTTCTAGATGCCGTCGGCGTTCGGTTCGGGCTCTGAAGTGCGGCTCGAAGTTACGCTTCATCATGCTGTTCACGCACTCGCTGCCCGACCGCTGGCCGTACGGCTTGCCCGCCTGCGAGCCCGTCAGCTCGCGTTTCATCCGGCGTCGGTATTGCGACGTCGGCGGCTTCGCGCCGGGCCGGCCGATGCCCGCCTTGATCAGCGCTCTGACGCCGATGACCTTGCGGGCAAAGCGGTGGTTTTCGTGCGAGTCATACCCCGCATCGGCGAGAACGAGCTTGATCCGCGGATGCCGTCGCACGGCGCGGCGGAGGGTGATCGGGAACTGCGCATGGTCGCCGCCGGTGCCGCGCGTCGAGCAGGCGGCCAGCACGAAGTGTGCCCTCGGATCGACACCCAGCGTCAGCTTGTGCCGGGCCCGCACGGTGCGCGATCGACGCTGATTGATCGGGATTTTTTCGCACCGCGCGTAGTGCCGGACGCGGTTCTCGTAGTGGCGGCTGCGGTGGTGCGAGTCGTGCAGCGTCGAGTCGATCGACAGGCTCGTTCCGAGCAGTTGGGCCAGTTGCATCCATCGCGTCAGCCGGTCGAGCATTCGCTCGGCGACCGAGCCGCCGAACACGACCTCGACGGCCCGCCAGAGCGTATTGTGGTCGGGCGTTTTGCGCATGCCGATGGATCGGCCCCAATGTGGCGCGTCACGCAACAGCGCTTCGATCCCGCGGAAGCTCTTACGCTGGTGTTCGCGAACGACCAGGCAGGCAAACAACTGCGGCAACGTGAAGTCGCGCCGGCTGAACCTGGAACTGTAACGCGGCAGAACCAGCGCGGCGAAGTGATGAGCCACACGCATCACTTTGAACGGCGATTTGCAGGTGAGCATCCGGTATCATCTACCGGACGAGCCGAAGTGGCGCAACCGAACGAGCGCCGAACATTCGGAGGGTCGAGACAGAGCCGGGCCTGTCCCGTTTAGTTTTCCGTTTAGTTTTCCTGTCCCGTTTAGTTTTCCTCGTTTAGTTTTCCTAAGCGGATTACAAGAAATATGTCGCGATCCACCGCGTAGCCGGCGAGCAAGCTCGCCGGCTACACGCCAAAAACTAAACAGATCGCTTAGATCTACTTTAACCCGCTCGGCAGCGGGGCCGGTCGGCGGCAGGTCGATTTTAGCGGCACCTTCCGGCCCTTGTCGGCCGAGCGAAAAAACGCCTCCATGATTTCCGTCACGTGCAGCGCCATCTCGCCGCTGGCGCGATGGGGCCGCCGCTCGTGGATCGCCAGCGCCATCTCCGCCAGACCCAGGCTGCGGCCGGCCTCGTCAGTGTGCAGCAGCGGAACCTTTTGCCACTGCTTGGTTTCGCGCGTCCACAGTTGCACGTCGCCGGCGAACTGGAACGGGTCGGAACACTGCAGCGAACCTTCCGTGCCGTGGATTTCCAGCGCCGGCAGGTGATGGGCCCAGACGTCGAAGCTCATCGTGACCGTCGCCACGGTGCCCTGCGCGAATTCCACCACGCCGGCCAAGTGCGTGGGCGTGCGAACTTTGATTCTTTGCCCACTGAACGGCTGGCTGGTGATGAGGCGTTCTTTGAAGGTCGTCTTCGCCATTGCCGAAACGCTTCGCGCCGGGCCGAGCAGGGTGACGAGCGCCGAAAAGTGGTACGGGCTTCCGCCCAGCAGCGGGCCGCCGCCGGGTTGGTAGAAGAAGTCGGGGTTTGGGTGCCAGCCTTCCGAGCCGTGGTTGAGGAAGTTGGCGGTGGCGGAGATCGGCTTGCCGATCGCGCCGTCGTCGATCAGCTTGCGACACGTCTGCATGCCGGGGCCGAGCACGGTGTCCGGCGCGACGCCGACGCGGAGTTTTCGCTTGGCGGCCTCGGCCAAAACGCGTAGCCCGTCGCGGTAGCTGACGGCGAATGGCTTTTCGCAGTAGCAATGCTTGCCCGCCCGCAACGCCTGCAGGTTGATGGCGGTGTGGGCCGTTGGATTGGTGAGGTTCAGCACGACATCGATCGCCGGATCCGCGAGCAACTCGCTTACCGAGCACCCGCGGCCGAGTCCCTGCTCCGCCGCCTTCGCTTTGGCGCGATCCACGTCGCGCCCGGCGCAGGCGAGGATCTTGATCAAGCCGGGGAAACGCTTTGCGTGTGTGAAGTATGAATCGCTGACGTTGCCGCAACCGATGAGGCCGACGCCGAGAGGTAATCGCAAGGGTTTTGTCATGGTGCGTTTCTCGTCATTACGACTCAGTAGCAATGAAGTTGTGGAGCATGGGCTGAGGCATCGGGTGCCAATACCTCGGCCGAAGGGATTCGTCGAGCCGATAGGCCGGCTCGAATAGCGCGTGAAATGGCGACCCGTAGTTTTCATGCGGCGGCGAACGCCATTCAAACCACAGGCCGTGTCCGGATGCGAAATCGACTTCGCTAAAGAAAGTCGCCATCGTCAGCCACGTCAGCACGTACGCGAAAACCAGACCGGAGACGACGATTGCGATTCGCCTGACGATTTGCGGCGTGCGCGCGGGCGATACAAAGTACGCGAGAATGTTGCAGCGCTCGTCAGGCACGGCTGATAGTTATACCCGCTGCCAAGGGGCTCGTATGCGAGCGGCATCGAGTCAACAAAAATTAAAAATCCGTGACGATCGCGAAAAAAATAGTGAACTGGCTGACTGGAATTGAAGCTTTTTCAGAAAATCCTCCGCGGCGGTGCGCGGCCGGCCGGCCGATGGCGCACCAGCGCAGGTAATGTGGAGGCGCGATGTTTTTTGCGTCCGTCTCTCGCTGCGCCGTTGAGGGCGCGAGCGGCTCTTTGACAATCAAATACGTCGGACGGAGTGCAATGCACGCGCGCGTTCGAGCACTCATTTGGGTGCACTTTTGAAGCGATCGGCGGTCACTTTTGCGCACCTTGGCGCACCTTTACGCACCTAATTGCACCCTGATTCTTGCGGTCGAAAGTTGTAAACGATGGCAAGCAAAAGGGTTGCAAATTGGACGCGGTTTGAGCATCAAAAAAGCCCACGGATGACTATCCGTGGGCTTGGAATTCGTTGGATGCAACGTGGATTCGTCGCTCTACCGCAGCTTCGCGTCCATCGCTTCCTGGTTCGGAATGCGAACATTCCACACGAGCCCCACAAGGCTCATCAATCGAATGATTTCGTACGACGAATCGAACTGCCACCACTTCAGGCCGTGCCGGGCGCTGGTGGGGAAGGCGTGGTGGTTGTTGTGCCACCCCTCGCCAAGGCTGACGATCGCGATGGGGAAGTTGTTGGTGCTGTGGTCGGCATTCTTGAACGGCCGGGTGCCGAAGACGTGGCAGACGCTGTTGATGCTCCACGTGACGTGGAGCATGAGGAAGATGCGCAGCAGGCCGCCCCAGATCATGCCGCTGAAGAAGCCTTCCCAGCTGTGATACCAGAGGCCGAGCGCGATCGCGGGGACGAAAATGCCCGCCGCCACCCAGAACAGATAGAGCTGATCGACGAAGAGCATGCCGCGGTCTTCGAGCAGGTCGGCAACCGAGCGGGCGAGGTTGGGCCGATCAGCTTCAAACGTCCAGCCGATGTGGGCGTGCCAGAGGCCGCGGAAGAGTCCGCGAAGTCCCTTGCCGTGCAGGTGTGGGGAGTGAGGGTCGCCCTCCAGATCCGCGAGCTGGTGATGCCGGCGATGCGTGGCACACCAGCGGATGGCCATTCCTTGAGCGGCAATGGAGCCGGAGATGGCCAGCAGCAAGCGAACGGTACGGGAGGTTTCGAACGAGCGGTGGGTGAGCAGGCGGTGGTAGCCGATGGTCACGCCGAACCCGCCAATGGAGTACATGACGATCATCGCGACGATTTCCGGCCAACCGATGCCGTAACCGAAGAGGCCGTTCGTGCGGTGCCAAAGGAGGTAAATCGCCCCCACCAGCCCTAAAAACGGCAAAATGACGGTGCAGAGCAT
>JAIOQB010000260.1 GCA_021413585.1 Planctomycetia bacterium | reverse complement strand
TGTCGAGCGTGGCGCCGGTGCTGATCGAGACTGGCGTGTTCGCCGGCAGAGCGTCCGGCAGCGAGTAGGGAGCGTATGCGGTGCCGATGCCGTACTTCGTCGCCAGATAGCCGCCCACCTTCGCCTCGTCCCCGGAGGTCAGCACATGGTCAAAGGCCAGCACCTCGGCCACGTCCAGATAACCATTCGTCCAGCCGCCGTTGCGGCCGAGTGTGTAAAGCGTATTGGCGACGTTGTTGGTGTCGACCTTGAGCACCATGTACTGGTCGACATTGGTCAGGCCGTTGACGGTGTAGGAGGCTAGCGGAGTGCCATTCTGCGAAACGGCGCTGGGGCTGTTTCCATCCCAGAAACCGGTTTGGCCGGGCCAGAACAACCAGCCCCCGCCGTCCTGACGCCCAATCGCCGCGCTCCAGTCGGGACCAAAGTGATTGGGGTTGCCCGGATCGTACGTGTACGCCCCAGACTTGACGACGATGTATTCCGAGCCCACGGTCATGTTGGTGTTGATGTCCAGCCAGCTATTGCGGAACTGCACGGCGGGCAGCCCGTTGATCTGCCCGGCTGCCAGAGTCGACGTGTTGGCGCCGAGCACGGCGTCGTGGCCGTTGCCCGAGATGTCTCCCCAGGTGGTCACTTGAGTGCCGCTGGTGGTCACGTTCTTATTGGCCGCGAACCAGGCTTGCAGCCCGTTGGACACCGGCGACGCGGGCACCAGCCGCAGCGTGCCATTCTTGATTTCGGTCGCACCGGTGTAGCTGCCGGCGACCCCCGGCAAAGTGACCGTGCCGGTGCCGTCCTTAATCAGTCCCGCCGCGCCGCTAAACGGTGTGGAGAAGGTCGAACTGTCGGATTGATTCAAAATCAACTTCGCGCCGTTGGAGAACGTGATGCCGGAGGTGGCCAGCGAATTGCCGCTGCCGCCGTCGCCGACGGACAACGCGCCGCCGGTGACCGTGGTTGCTCCGGTGTACTGGCTCTGGCCGGTCAGCGCCAGCGTGCCGGCTCCGGTCTTGGTCAAGGTGCCGGTGGAGACGTTGGAAGCTGCGCCGAGCACCAGCTTGGCCGCGGCGTTGGTGATGTCGAACGTGGCCACCTTGCCGTTGTTGATCGTGAAGTTGCGATCCGTGGTGTCCCCCGCGCCGGTGTACTGCAACCGGCCGCCGTCCATCACGAGGTTGCTGGCGGCGTTGCTGGCCGCGCCGAGGTTGCTGGCGGCTCCCCCCATGCCGATCGAGCCGACGCTCACCGTCCCCTCAGAAATCAGAATCGCCCCCGTGTTGGTGTTGCTGCCGGAGAGGACCAGCGTGCTGCCATTGCCGAGCTTCGTGATGCCGGCCGGGCCGCCGTTGTCGCTGAGGTTTCCGCTGAGCGTGACCACCTGGTTGTTGTTGCTGCCGCTGTCCACCACGGTCGTCGCGTGGGCCAGCGCCATGTTCAGGGCGATATTGTGGCTGAGGTTCGAGCTGTTGGTGACATCGCCGTTGAGCACGATGGCGTTGCCCGTGAGCGAGAAGGAAGCGGTGGCGTCCTGGCCGAACAAGATGCCGGAGAACGACGATCCGGGGGCGAAATCATTGACGGCGCTGGTCCGCTGACTGCCGGCGAAGTGAACGAGATCCTGATCGTTGTTCGAGCCGGGCGTGGGGGCCGCATTGCCCACCCAATTGGCCGCAGTGGTCCAGTTGTTGTCGCCGGGGCCGCTGCTGGCACCATTCCAGACCACGCCCCCCGAAGCGGCCACCGTTTGGGCGATGGCGAACTGCACGTAGGGATACGGACCGTTGGCGTTGATCAGCGTGCCGGTGCCGCTGATCAAATGGTTCCCCTGATCCTGGGGCGAACTCTGCAGCAGCTTCCAGCCGGTGCCGAAGTTTTCGTACAGGTTGAAGCTGGAGTCGGGCAACTGCAGGGCGGCCATCGCCGCCGTGTCGTAGCGGAACGCCATCAATGCCGACGTGATATTGAGTCCCCCCGTCGGATCGAACTTCCAAATGCCGATCGCGCCGTGCAAGCCGGAGAACGTCTCGGCGTTGTTCACGTCCAAGAGCGAGATGCCCAGGTTGTTGGTTCCGCCGCCGGTGACGTTGAGGTTGGTCAGGCGGATGCTGTTGACGTTTCGATTGATGTCCATCGCGTTGTTGCTGACATCGCCCCAATCGAGTTGGCTGGTGCTGTTGGTGACCGTCAGGTTGGGCAGCACCAGCTTGCCGCCATTGCTGGCGTACCAGCCGGCGTAACTGTTGGCCCCCAGCCCGGTGCCGACAGGGGTGTTCATCACGTTGGACGTTTCGGTCCGGTTATACGACGGAAAGTTCAACGTCAACGTGCCGCCGTTGGCCTCGACGTGCGTGCGGCCCATGTTGAGCGTTTGGTTGAATGTGAGCGTGCCGTTGCCGGTGATCACTGCGCTTCCTTGGTTGCCGGGGTTGCCGCCGATGTAGCTGTCGCCGGTGAACGTGACCTGCGCCCCGCCTTGCAGACCCATCGTCGGCTGCGATCCTGCGGAGGCATTGTCCCAGGCCATCCGCAGGTTGTGGAATTGGACGTTCGTGCCGGCGGCAAAATTGAGCCGGGCGTTGAGCGGAAAATTGTCCAACGCGTTGGAGAGCCAAAGATCGGTCCCCGCGTTGGTATGCGACTGGGCCTGCAGCGACACCGCGCCGTTGGTGGGCGTGTTGGTGAACTGCGCGGTGGTGGTCCCTCCCTTGATGTCGATCCGGTTGTTCTTGCCGGTCAGGTTGATCTGCGACGTGGCGTCGACGTTCAGCGCGGCGCTCGTTTGGGCATTGCTGCTCCAGCCGCCGGCGGTGAGATTCCCGCCGATGTTGAGGACGCCGCCGTTGGTGACATTGATCGCCGTATTGGCGGCGTTATTCCAGCGGCCGCCGTTGTCGCCGTAATGGCTTCCCAGTTCGGCGCTGCCGCTGAACGTGACCGTGGCTCCCGCGACGTTTAGATTGGCGGTGTTGCTGCTGTTGACGTCGGTTCCCAGAAACAGGTTGCTGAGTTGCAGCCCGTTGGATGCGGCGCCGAAGGCCACGGTCGCGTCGGCTCCCTGCGGGCGGACATTCAGGTTCGTGCTCGAGGTAACCGAGATCCTGCCACCGGCCGGCGTATTGTTGATCTTGAGGCTGCTGTAATCGCCGTCGGCGAAAGCCAACGTGCGCCCGGAGCCGGTCATGTTGAGCTGCGACGCGACCCCCAGCGTGACGGTAGTCGCATAGCCCTGTCC
Source organism: Planctomycetia bacterium (assembly GCA_021413585.1). Taxonomy (GTDB): domain Bacteria; phylum Planctomycetota; class Planctomycetia; order Pirellulales; family UBA7805; genus JAIOPX01. The sequence goes on along the minus strand of JAIOQB010000260.1, from coordinate 46,781 downwards.
GCCAAAGTACACATCGTTGGCGGCGTTGACTTGGCCGCTGCTATTGAGGTTGAGGCTCGACTGGCCACCCATGAACACCGCGCTGCCGAAGTTCACCACGCTGCCGTCCGCCACGCTGACGTGCGCGATCCCCTGCCCTTGATTCCCCCAGGCGCTGCGGCCTCCCAGGTTGGCCGCCCCGGTGAAGGTTACGTTCGACGCGATGCCGAAGTTCAAATTGGCGGTGGAGTTCTGCGATGCGTTGTCCCAGGCCATCGTCAGCGTGTTATGGAATAGTTGCCTGCCTTGAGGTCCAGCCGCATGTTGTTGCCGGTCATGTTGATCTGGGAGTCGCTTTCGATCGCGATGGTGGAGGTCGTTTGGGCATTGTTGCTCCAGCCACCGGCGGTCACGTTGCCGCCGAAATTGAGCACGCTGCCGTTGGCGACGTTGATGGCCGTGTTGGCGGCGTTGTTCCAGCGGCCGCCGTTATCTCCGTAGTGGCTGCCCAACTCGGCATTGCTGCTGAACGTGACGGTGGCGGCCGAAAGATTCATCGTGGCGGTGTTGCTGGTGTTAACGTCGGTTCCCAGGTAGAGGTTGTTGAATTGGATGTTCGAGCCGGGGCCGAACGCCACCGTCGCGTTGGCCGCCTGCGGGCGAACGAAGAGATTCGTGCTCTGCGTGACGGAGAACTGGCCGTCGGTCGGGGTGTTGGTGAACACGTAGCCGCTGTAGTCGCCGTCGGCCAAGGCGAGCGCGCGGCCCGCGCCGGTCATGTTGATTTGCGAGGAGGCGCCCAGCGTGATGTTCGTCGCGGAGCCTTGTCCGCCGAGATAGACGTCGCCGGCGACGTTCACCCGGCCGCTGTCGTGGAGGTCGAGGCTCGACTGCCCACCCATGAACATGGTGTTGCCGAAGTTCAGGACGCTGCCGTCCGCCACGCTGACGTTGACCACCCCCTGCCCTTGGTTCGCCCAGGCGCTGCGGCCTCCCATGTAGGCGGGCCCGGTGAACGTCACGTTCGACGCGCTGCCGATGTTCAGGTTGGCGGTGGAGTTTTGGGACGCGTTGTCCCACGCCATCGTCAGCGTGTTGAACTGCACGTTGGAACCGGCGGCCATGGTGAGCGTGCTTTGGAAAGTGAAATTGTCCTCGGCGTTGGCAATCCAGATATTGGTCGTGGGGCTGACGGAGAACTTGCCGTTGGTGGGCGTGTTGGCGAAGGCGATGGAATAATTGCCCGCCTTGAGGTCCAGCCGCATGTTGGTCCCGGTCATGTTGAGCTGGGAATCGCCGGCGATCGCGATCGTGGACGAAGTCTGAGCGTTGTTGCTCCAGCCGCCGGCGGTCACGTTGCCGCCGATGTTTAGCACGCCGCCGCTGGTGACGTTGACGGCGGTGGCCGAGGCGTTGTTCCAGCGGCCGCCATTCTCGCCATAGTGGCTGCCCAGTTCGGCGTTGCCGTTGAACGTCACCGTGGCGCCGGCGACGTTGAGTGTGGCGACGTTGCTGGTGTTGACGTCGGTGCCCAGGTAGAGATTGTTGAACGTGATGCCGTTGGCGCTTCCGTCGAGCGTGAGCGAAGCGTCGTTGCCCCACTGATCGCGGATCGCCAAGCTGGTGGCCGCCGTGACCGAAATCTTGCCGCCGGTCGGAGTGCTGGCGAAGGGGAGCTTGAACGAGCCGTTGGCGCCGTCCGAGGTGTAGCGGTCGTTGTCGAGGTACAGCGTGCCCCCGGTCAGGTTCCACTGCGACGTGGCGTCAATATTGACCGACTTGGTGCCGTGTCCCAGGATGGCGCCGCCGGCAACGTTCAGTATCGAGCCATTCGCCAGATTGAGCGTTGCGGTCGAATTGTTGTTATTGGCCAGATAGAGCGCGCCGCCGACATTCATCGTCGAGGCGCCATCCAGGCTCAGCGTGCCGTTAGTGGTATTGTCGCTCCAACTGGCTACCTGCACGTTGCCGACGACATTCAGCGTCGAGCCGTTGCTGATGTTAAGCGTGCCGTTGGCCCAGTTGTAGTTCGAGGCCGGGTTGTTGTCGTCGGACAGGCCGATGTACAGGTTGCCCGCCTGGTAGCTCTGACCGTCGCTCAGCGCGACCGTGGTGCCGGTGCCGCTGCCGATGTGCACGTTGTCCCGCCCTTGCGGGGCGCCGACGAGCGTGTTGCGATCGCGGTTGTACCAACCCGGATCGGTCGTCCAGTCGACGTTCGCGCTGGTGGCATAGATTTCCGTCGTCGCGCGGGTGCCGACGTAGGGAGTCGTGCTCGGAACGCTGCCCGCGCCCCCCGCGGTGGCGATGGCGAAATAGGAGCCCGAGCCGAAATTGGCAACGATGTTGGCCGTGGTGCTGATGAGGTTGCCGCTGGCCGAGGCGCCGCTGATCAAGGTCCAGTTGCCGGCTTGGAACTGAAAAATCTCCAGGGCGTTGGTGGCGGCGCCTAGGCTGGCGGCCAAAGCATCGTCATAGCGGAACGTGAGCGTTCCGTCGGTGAACGACAGGCCTCCCATCGAGCGGAAGTCCCAGACGCCAATGGTGTTGGTCAGGCCGGTCACGAGATTCGGCGCGATCAGCACGCCGTTGATCGCCGCGCTGCCGCCGCTGCCAGAGAATGCGGCCGTGAGTTGTGCGCTGTTGACGAGACTATTTGTACTGAGAGAGCTGAGGCTGGCGTTCTCGCCCCAGATCACTTTCGTTGCGCCGTTGGCGACGGTGGCGTTCTTCATGGCCAACAGGCCGCCGTCCGTGGCATACCACCCCGCTTGCGTGCCGTCCGCCTGCAGGTTGCCGTTCCAGCCGCTACTGGGGGTGTTCAGGTTACCGTAGTTGACATTGAGCGTCCCGCCGCTGGCGACCACTCGACCGCTGTTGTAGAAATTGCTGCCGGCGTCAAAAGTTCCATTGCCGGTAATCGAAGCGGAAGAGCTGCCGCCGTTGCCGAGTTGGGTCTGATTGTTGAAGCTCAGCGACGCGCCATTGAGCAGCGTGACGGTGGCCGTGTTGGGATGGTTCGTCGGATCGCCGCTGTCGCCGGCAGTGGCGAAACGGCCGCTGCCGTTGGAGCTGATGCTCACGCCGTCGAGCGTCAACGAGCCGCCCGTCCGATAGCCGGTGGCGACGTTGACGTCACCGTGGGCGGAAACCGTCCCCGTACCGGTAAACGTCACCGCCGCCTTGTTGAAATTGGTGTCGGCGATATTCAGCCCTCCGCCGAACGTCATCGCGCCGTTGGTCGGCGCGGCGGCGAGGCCGAGGTTGTAGCTGGTCGTCCCAAAGGTGGAGCCGTTCCACGCACCCGAGCCGCGGAAATAAACGCTGCCACCGATATTCAATTGCGACTGCGAGCTAATGTTGATTTCAGCGGCGCTGTTTTGTTGATTCTGGTCGTTGTTGGAGTAACCGATCAGCAGGTTGCCGGCGACGTTGAGAATCGCGCCGAAGTTGTTTGAACCGTCGTTGTTGAGGTTTAAGGTGGCGAACGACCCGTTGGTGGTATCCCCGCGGGCATTGCCGTAAGACATCTGCAAGTCCCCGGCGAAGTTCATCGTGCGGTTGGCGGCCGCTCCGCCGACGAGATTGAGCGTGCCGTGGTTGGCATAGTCGCCGCTGGCGATGTACAGGCCGCCGGCGTAGCTGGCCGTGGTGGCGCCGGAGTCAACCGTCAGGCTGACGTTCTGGTTGTAGCCGTTGGCGATCGTCAGGCTGCGGCCGAACGAGACCATGCCGGCCGTGGGCGTCGAAGTCAGCGCCAGGTTGTAGGCGGCCACGCTATTCGCGCCGAGGCCTTCGTCGTACCAGTTGCCGCCCCGCAGGTTCAGGTCGTTGCCGATGTTTACCTGGGCACTGGGGCCGATGTTGAACGTGCCGTTGAACGTCAGGCTGTTGCCGATGTTGAGCTGCGACGAGTTGGCCAGATTGACGTTCACCTGGTTGACGTGGCTGGTGCGGTCCATGCCCATCGTCAGGTTGCCGTCGAAGTTCAGTTGGGCCGTGTTGCTGAGATTCAACGTGGCGTTATTGGAGTAGCCGCTGCCATAGTCGCTGCCGCCGGTGGCCATATAACTGTCGTTGGCCGAGACGTGCAGGACGTGGTTCCCCCCCATCGTGAATGTTCCCTGGCTCGAATACGACTGGGCCATGTTGAACTGGGTGGCGTTAATCGTCGTAGCGCTGCCGCTGCCCACGGTCAGGCTGACGTTGCCGTAGTTGTCGTTGGTGGTCAGATTCAGACCCCCGTTAAACGACACCGTGCCGTTGGTCGGCGTGTTGGCCAGATTCAAGGTGTAGTTGGCCGGATCCCAGTTTGAACCGTTCACGCTAGCCCCGTTCCAGCTTCCCGAGCCGTTGAGGAAGAGGCCGCCGGTGAGGTTCAACTGCGACTTCGAGCTGACGTTGATCGCGGCGGCGCTGTTCTGCTGGTCGCGGTTGCTGTTTGTGTAACCGGCCCACAGGTTGCCGGCGATGTTCACGATGGCGCCGAAGTTATTCGAACCGTCGTTGTTGAGGTTTAAGGTGGCGAACGACCCGTTGGTGGTATCCCCGCGGGCATTGCCGTAGGACATCTGCAGGTCGCCGGCGAAGTTCATCGTGCGGTTGGCGGCCGCTACGCCGACGAGATTGAGCGTGCCGTGGTTGGCGTAATCGCCGCTGGCGATGTACAGGCCGCCGCTGTAGCTGGCCGTGGTAGCGCCGGAGTCGACCGTCAGGCTGACGTTTTGGTTGTAGCCGTTGGCGATCGTCAGGCTGCGGCCGAACGAGACCATCCCGGCGGTCGGCGTCGAAGTCAGCGGCAGGTTGTAGGCCGCCACGCTGTTCGCGCCCAGGCCTTCGTCGTACCAGTTGCCGCCCCGCAGGTTCAGGTCGTTGCCGATGTTTACCTGCGCGCTGGGGCCGATGTTGAACGTGCCGTTAAGGTTCAGGCTGTTTAATACGTTTAGCTGCGACGTTTCGCTCAGCGTGATGTTTGTCCCCCTGACGCCACGATCCGTGCCCACATTTAGATTATTGGCGAAGTTCAATTGCCCGCCATTCGAGATGCTGACGTTGGCCGAATTAAGACCGCCGCCCGTGCCGATGTTGGAATCATTGCTGACATTGATTGTCGCGGCGTCGATGTTGAGCGTGCCGGAAACATTGCCATTCTGATTACCCCAAATGTTCATGTTGAGGCTGCCCAGAACACCTAGTGAAGTGGACGCGCCTGTGACATTGAGTGTGCCCTGGGCCTGAGAGTTTTGATCGCGGTTGTTGATGGCCAGATTGAGGTCGTGAACCTGTAAAGCACCGCTGGAGAGGGTGGTATAAGTTGATTGAGGAAAGAACGCCCCGCCGCCCGTGTCCCACCACGCTCCTACCCATGCATTGTCCGCAGAGCCGGGAACCTGCTGGTTGGCGGCGTTGCTAAACTGCCACCAAGATGCGGAATTGTTCCAGTCCAGAGGCGTGCCGGAAGTCCCTCCGTTGAGGCCGTAGTCCGCCCCCCGCGATGCGGTAGTAAACAGCAGCGTGGCCCCAGCCAGGGCCAGCACCGTGCCGAGGCGATAGCCGTGTGCCGTGATTCCCCCATCTTTGAATCCGAACTGGGCCCTTGCCGGCGCGGCCAGAATCTTGTGGAGTCGCATGAGCGTTCTCACAGGGATGTGTGGCGGATTGCTGAGTAATAGATAAGTAGTCGAGATGAGTGCAGCTTATTGGGCGAATCGAGCGGTTGATCGTTTCGGCGTCGAATCTAGCGGGTTCAAGCAATAAAAAAACGCCATGAGACTTCCGCATGCGCTGGTTGCAGCGCGGAAGACTGATGGCGTCTTTGGGGAGCGGTGAATTAAGTGGGTCACGTTCGTTAGCGCTCTCTTTGCGATGTAGGCAATGTGTTAAAACTGCGGGCTTGAATGACGCGCTGGTGCGTATGCAAACCGATGTTGCGAATCGCCGGCGTATTTTTCACTTAGTGCGGAAGTTCAACCCCACCACGGGGGCATCCGCCCGCATTCGCCACGAAAAACTTGACCCGTCGAATTGGGCTATCGAATTGATTTGAAGAGGTGGCCGCTAGCTACGATCTATCGCACGCTGGTTAAAGTTTTTGGGGGTTCGTTCATGGAACAATTACCCCTTCTTCACCACTCATTAATAATACTGTGCGGGAATTGCTCTTTTGGGACAAAATACTGGTTATTTGAGCTGGCTGGCCAGAATTCCGAAGGGCCGAAATCCCCGCGGTATTCGGGTCGGCCCTAACCGCTCGGATCGACCACGGGGATCCCATGACAGTCCGGAGCACTGGACCCCCTCTTCGATCCCCGATCCTGGCCGAGTAAAGTCCTGGCTGACGCCAGTGGAACTATGCGAAAAAGCGCCCTGGAATTGAACTCCCCGAACTCCCGGCAAAAGCCACTTGATACTAAGACATGAGCAATCCAACCTCCGCGAACGACCCCCTCCGCGCCGAAGGGGACGTGAACACTTCTGTCCGCCGTCAAGATTGGCAACAGCAACACCTCGACGCCGCGGCCAGGCAGTTGCTGGCGGCCGATGAGGAACTGTTTGTCCGCCAGTCCCTCTCGACCCCCTGCCTGGATGCGCTCGTGGGTTCGTCCGGCGCCCATCTGGTGAACACGCGCGGCCATAAGGTGCTGGATTTTCATGGCAATTCCGCGCATCAGGTCGGCTATGGGCATCCGCGGGTCATCGATGCAATCAAGCAGCAGCTCGACCAGCTTCCGTTCTGTCCCCGGCGATTTACCAACCAGCCGGCTGTGGCGCTGGCTCAGCGGCTGGTTGAGTTGACGCCGTCGGGGCTCGATAAGGTGCTGTTCGCGCCGGCCGGGACGGTGGCGATTGGGATCGCGCTGAAACTGGCTCGCTACGCCACGAGACGTTATAAGACGATCAGCATGGAGGGCTCGTTTCACGGCGCGTCGCTCGACGCGATCAGCGTAGGGGGCGAGGGTCTGTTTCGCGACCAGCTCGGTCCGCTACTGCCCGGCTGCTTTCATGTACAGTGGCCGCGTGCGGAGGAAGACGCGGAGCGCATCGAAGAGATCATGCGCCGCGAAGGGGACATCGGGGCGATCATCGCCGAGCCGATGCGCTGCACCACTGTTGACCGGCCCCCGGACGCTTACTGGCGCAAGGTCCGCGAATTGTGCGACCAACACGGCGCGATGTTAATTTTTGATGAAGTGCCGCTGGCGCTGGGGCGCACCGGCCGGATGTTCTGCTGCGAGCATAGCGGCGTGGTGCCCGACGTGCTCGTGCTGGGCAAAGGATTGGGAGGCGGCGTGATGCCGCTGGCGGCGGTCGTGGTCCAGCGGCGTTTGGACTGTGTGCCCGAGCGAGCCGTGGGGCATTACACGCATGAGAAAAGCCCCGTCGCCGCCGCCGCGGCGCTGGCCACGCTGGATATCATCCAGGACGAAGAGCTGCTTGCGCGTAGTCGTGAGTTGGGAGAACACGCGTTAGCGCGACTACGTGATCTTGCCAGCGAGTGCCGTTTGATCGCCGAGGTGCGAGGCTTGGGTCTGGCGATGGCCGTCGAACTGTGTCGCAACGGCGCCAAAGCCAATGACGAGGCGGAGGCGGCACTCTACGGCTGTCTAAGCCGCGGCTTGAGCTTCAAAGTGTCCGACGGCAACGTGCTGACGCTGATGCCGCCGCTGGTGATTACTCAAACTGAACTGGACCAGGCTCTGGATATTCTTGCCGAAGCGCTCCGCGAAATAAGTTGAACCCTCAGTTGCCACCTCGCAACGCATACGTAGCGCCGCCGGCAGAATATGACCTAAGGACACGCCACTTCTGAAAAGGCTCGGGGGAAAATGGTCGAACCGTCTTGGCAGCGTTTCGGCGGGAGAGAATAGGGATGCATTCTTCAGCCTGATGTCGAAGGCTACTCAGGCAGACGGCTTTTCCATGGCGCGAACGGCGAAGTCGGCAAGAGTCGCGGACAGGTTTTCCCGCCGCCCGTCCACGACGAAACGCAGGATCGTTTCGGAGGCGATCGCCACGGCCAGCAGCACCAGGTTTCGTGCCAGCGGATATTCGCACACGTCGCCGGCCACGTCCCTGGGGACGCGATAGTCGGCGTCCCAGATCACTTCGCAGTAGTCGGCATTCAGGCCGACGTGCAGGCATTCGAGCTGCGCTTCCCGGCAGTGCTGCTGCACGAGCCGACGGGAGTCGGAATTGTCGAACGTGTCGATCACCAAGTCAGAGCCTTTGAGCAGTGCTTTGGCATTGCGATCGCTGAGTTCCTTCGCCACCGTTTCGATCTCCAACTCGACGGCGCGAAAGACACGGTTGCGCAGCACCTCCACCTTCCACGCGCCGACGTCGCCGGCGCCGTAGAGTTGCGTGCTGACGTTGTGTTCCTCGACGCGGTCGCGATCGATCACGCGCAGGCGGCGGAAACCCTGCCGGGCGAGATTATCGACGAGGTGCGAGCCGAGCGCGCCGGCCCCGCAGATTGTCACCTGCGGCACGGCCAGCTTGGCGACCTGTTCGGCGCCTCGATAGATCTCTTCGTGCAGGAACTTATTGGCCATCGTGTCGTGCCTTGCCCTGTTTGTCGTGCGCCCTGTCTGCCTCGTATGCAATCACCACCGAGCGGGCGAATCGCTCGCAGGCGGCCAGTTGAGCGCCGGCCGACTCGTCGTCATCGTAGCGAAACGCGGCGACCGCGCCATCCGCCTCGATCAGGCACAGTAGCGGCTTGCCCAGCGCGCCGGCCCAAGCCCGCATCGTGCGGTCGTCGCGGCTGCTGGGCTGCGGCGGCCCCGACGGATGCGTGTGATAGAAGCCGACGACGTCCCCCTGCTCTTCCTCGCGTCGCAACACCCAGGCGGCGTCGAACTCCACGCTCGCGGGCTTGCCGCGCGTCGGCCGCACCCGCCGCGCATGCCAGAACGGCCGCTTGTGCTCTCCGACCAGCACCCAGCAATTCTCGACTATCCGTTTCGTGGCGGATGCACGCGCCAATATAGCTCCTCGTTGATTCCGTAGTTGCCGCCGACGGGGACAATCCGGTCTTCTCCTTCGGCCTCGCGCAGCACGCCCACGAGACTGGCGAGATCGAACTTCTCGTCCTCGCCGCTTAAGCAGATGCCCGCGACTTGGACCGACAGGTCGGCTTTGTCCACGGCCGAAGTATATTGTCGGCCGCCGATAGAGTAAGTGACACGAAACGTGTCGGAATGTTCGAGGTAATCGACCAGATTGGCTCCGGCGTGCGAGAGGTTTTCCCGCAGCCGGCGCCGCACGGGGTCTGCATCGTGTGTCTGCTCGGCAGCTCCAGGCAGCGGCCGTCGGCTGCGGCGGCGGTGCAATGGATTCTGCTGGGGAGATCGATCAGCCTGATCCCCGGCCGCGGGTCCGACCGTCGCGGGGTCAACGATTGCCCAGTAGTTTAGCTCATAGGCGGCCCGTTCTTCGGCGGTCAGTCCAGGGCGGTCGAGTTCAATCGGGGGCAATGTTTGGGCCAGCGCCGTGCGCAGATAAGCGGCCATCCCCGGATCGTGCCGCATGTCGACTTCGTCGAACCAGAATCGGCCGCCATCATACCGGCTCTGGATCACATCAAACGTCTGCACTCCTTCCGACAGTTCAATGGGGACCAGCCCTTCGATCGTGAATCGCCGGTCGCCAAAGCTGGCCGTGCAGCACAACCACTGATTGCCGGCCCGGCGGCAAACCACCAGCCGGACCAGCGGAAAGAGATCGAGATACCGCCGCCGTTCGGCGAGCGTGGCCGGGCGAACGAGCAGGGCCTCGCTGTGCGAAGCGGGCCGAAAGACGCCCCAGCCTTCAAAATCGCGCGGCTCGATGCGAACCTTGCACACCACGCCCGCGATCCCGACGCGCACCTCGCCGCCGCGCGGCACGGGTGCAAGAAACTCGCGATCGAGAAACTGCTGTTCCCGTTCGGCGAGGCGGCTGAGCAGGTCGTCGACGTGCTTTTTGCGCATAAATAAACATGTCTCTAGCGCATAAAAATGTCCGCGCAAGTTCCAAGAGCGGCAAAACCTCGATCTACTTTCGTAGAATGTTTGTAGGCTCTTGCGGTCTGGCGCGGACGTTATTAGTGTACCGTCGCCAGCGTGTCGTCGGCAAGTACCATTTTGGCGGCGGCAGTGGCTTTGACCGGCGTGGGGTTTTGGTCGTCAAAGTACAGCCGCAAGGCCAGCTGCGCGCAGCGTTCCTGGAACTGGGCACCCGTATCGCTGCGCCCCTCTCGCACGACGGCTTCCTGCGCCTGAGGCGATTCACTCAGAACGCGGGCGGCAATCTTGCGCCGCCCCATCTCGTCCAAGGGTTCCATCTTGAGAATCCGATCGATCCGGCCCGGCCGCGTCGACCGGCCGTGTTCGTCGGGCAGCCCTAGCGCGACGTCGATTCGGTCGAGTCGGTTTGTCGTGATAACGACAAACAGGCCATCGGCACGCTCGACACCGTCCAGACAGTTGAGCAGGCAATCATACGTCAGATGCTGGCGGTCACTGCTGCTGACGTTTTGACGCTGATCAAACACCGCGTCAATGTCCTCGATCAGCGCCAGGCACGGCACTTCGGCCAATATCTTGGACCATTCCTGCTGCAGTTCGTTGTTGTATAGACTCGCCAGATCGTAGGCAAACACCGGCAGGTCCAGGTCTTCCGCCACCGCGCGGGCCAGCGCCGTCTTGCCGGTGCCCGGAACGCCATGCAGCAGCCAGCCACGGCGCCACGGAAGCTTTCGCGCTCGGTACCAGTGTTCGCCCGCCTTCCAACGACGGGCTTCCTGAACCAGATCGAGTGCGGCCGGAGTCAGTGCGAGGCCATCGATGGCCGAAGCGGCACGATTATCTTCCGGCCCCAGATCAGAGAAAGACCAGATCAAAGGGCGATATTGCAGACAGCCGCGAATATCGGTGCGCGACGAGGGTTGCGTGGCGGGCGAATCGGAATTGCGATGCTGTATTTGCAGCCGTCCCGCCGTTCCGAAAATGTGCTTGATGTAGTGCCGACGACCGCCCGCTTCATGATTTTCCACGACCTGGCGGTTAAACCATTGGGTCGCTTCGATGACCAGCGTGTCCGCGTCAAATGATCCGCGGATGAACGACAGTGATAAATGTTCCTGATCGTATTCGTGCGCCGTAATGCCTTCTTGTGCCTCGCGCCCCGCTGCGGCGGATCGGCATAGCCAGGCAGGGCGCCAACCTCGCCAATACAGGCGGCCCGCCGGAGGGCACACTTCCATCGGGACCAATTGAACGCGCCGCAGCGGACGAACGTGCAGCATCCAGGCCAGATAAGCGCGCGGCCCCCACTTGGAAGCCGTGAAGCGGCTTTTGAGGTAGCACTGCATCGCCTCGGCCTCGTAGCCGCCGAGCCTGATCGTCATGACCACGCGGCTGACAAGCTGCTGGTAGCCGTTGCACAGATGCGGCCAGAACGACGCGATCAGCGATCCCGCCGCCACACCGCTGGCGATCAACCATCCTGTGGAAAAATCGAACATGTTCTTCATGGAAATCTTCGCGCACGGAATCCAAGCTTGGTGACATCGAATCCCCAAACCGACACAGCGAGATTGCTGGAGGTTCGCGCACCATCATCATGGCGCGGCAGCAACGGCGGCGCCCCGACGTGCCGCCGCGGGGTATAAAGGAAGTCAGATTGGTTCGACCGCCCTACCCCGCCTTCCGCTCCGGCAATGGGTAATCCATGATCTCCATCAGCAGCTCCAGCTTGCTGGGGCGCGCGAGCATCGGGATCAGGTTCGGCAGCGAGTAGTAGTCGCCGGTGAACTGGAACACGTCCGCGTTGATGGCTGCCCGCTTGCACTGCTGCTCGATGTGATCGCGGCCGCCGGGCGTGCGGACCAGGCAAATAGTCGGGCTCGCATTGAGCGCAGCGGAGTACTCTCCCAGGGCTTCGATGAAGCCGGGGGGCGTGTTCTGCTCTTCGTCGGTGATCATGATAATCTGCTCGACATACCGCTGCTTGCGCTCCAGGTACTTCAGCGCCACGCCGCACGACGTCGAGCCGCCGGCGGTGATGCCGGCCATCGCCCGCTCCCAGTCGGCCAGGCTTTTGCCGCGCGGGTTGATTTCGTAGGCCATCGTGTCGAACGCGTAGGCGTACAGGTCGCTTTCGCAGGTCGCCGAGATCATCGCGCCGATCTGCTTGCCCAACTCGATCGCCTGGTCCATCGAGGCCGACTTGTCGATCAACAGCGCCGTGGGGCGCGAAATCCGACCCTTCGCCTTCACCTGGGTGTCGGCCACTTCCTCAAGCTGCTTGCGCAGGCCTTCCGAAACGCCGGCCGACTCCAGGGCCCGCTCCGCCTTCAGCGCGCTGACGCGCGTGGCGGTCTTGGCCTCGGCCAGCTTCGCCTCGACTAGGGCCTGGATTTCCGGCACGTTGAGCGCTCCGCGGCGCTTCATCGCGCCGAGGTTGTTGATCAGTTCCTGCGGGCTCATCTGGTTGATCAGCGCCAGCAGCACCGTGGGAGTCATCTGCCGGATCACGGTGGCCGCCACGCGGTACGGAATCCGGTTGGCCACGATTGCCCGCGCCTGCTCGGCAGGGTTTTCGGCCGCGGCCAACTCGCGCAGCGCAAACAGCCGGCTGTCCGGGGGCGGATCGTCTTCAAACAGAATCTTCTGCGCACGCTCCCCGGGGCGAACGTGCAGCAGCGCGTACAGCCGCTTGATCGACTTGCGAGCCGAGAGCACGCTGCCGTCGAACCAATCGGCGTCCGCTTCGCGCTCGCGCAAGTAGCGAGTCACTTCGGTCTTCATCGCGCGCGGCACGTTGCGGAACAGGCCAAACTCTTCGGTGATCTTGCCGGGCTCGGCCTTCTTGTCCGACTCAGCGCCTTGGGCGGGATCGTTGGCCTGTCGCTGGGGAGCGGCCGATCCGAACAGCCGGCGCGCGAAGCTCTGCCGCTGCTGGCGGCCGGCCTGCTTCATCGACTTCTGCTGTTCCCCCTTGCGGGCCTGGCGGGTCTTCTTCCGTCCGCTGATGAAGTCCACCACGCGCAGCACCTGATACGGCGGCAGCTCGCGGAGCATTGCCAGGCCGACGTCGCGGTGCCCCGCGAAGTCGGAAAGGACCAGCGCGACGATGAACATCTCCTTGTGGTCGCGCACGTCGCCGTGATCGGCATACCAGGCGGCCAGCCGGACGTAGAACCGCGGGTCCTTGGCGATCAGCTCTTCGTGAACCGGCCAGATCTTTTCCAGTTCGCGGTGCGGCGTGGTGAGCAGCGTGTTGAGAATGTCGATCCGCAGATCCTGCTCGCGAGTCGTCATGACGCTGCCTCCGGCGATAGAAAAATGGGGGTTTGCAAGTTCGGAAAGCTGAAAGCTGCCGTATGAAGGCAGTGACTTTACAGGTCACCAGTTTGTACGCTTTCCCGGTTGGGCAAACACCCAGTGTACGAAAGGCCCGCACAAGTCGCAAAAGCGTCTCCCCGCCGGAGTTCGCTGTTTAAAAGGCGGCGGGGGTAGGAATCGAACCTACTCATGGTTTTTGCCATGAGTTCCAGTTTGTATGCTCGTGCCGTTGGGTGCGGGCCTGTTGTTCTGTATTGGCTGTTCCTGAATTGGTCAGTGGCGGAGGCAATTCCGCAATTGTAAAAAAATGCCCGTACAAGTCGCAAAAGCGTTCTCAACAAAGTGCTCTGCCGCTGAGCTACGGGCACCATAGTATCCGTCAGGGTGCCTGATGGGATTCGAACCCACGACCTCTCCATTAACAGTGGAATGTTTGTAAGCTCCTGCCGTTGGGTACGGGTGTGTCGCGTTGTGTGAAAAAGCCGCGTGCGAGTCGCAAAAGCGATGGAGAACCGTGGTCGTTGCTGCCCGGGATTCGAACCCGGCGGACCTCAGACCGCTAGGGTCTCACGTCCTTCCGTGACCTTCATTGTGGTAGCAATGGTTTGTAGGCTCTTACTGTTGGGCACGCGGCGGATTAGGGTCAGGTGCGACGGCTCGCGGCCGCCGCGCCGTTAAAATCAAGAACCCGTACAAGTCGCAAAAGCGCGAAAACTAAGCGCTCTACCGTTGAGCTACCGGCCGAAAGTATCGATCGAGGTCGGCCGGACAGGAGTCGAACCTGCTACCTCTTCCTCCGAAGGGAATTGTTTGTAGGCTTGTGCCGTTGGGTACGGGTTGTTTCGTTGGATCTCCGAATGGTGTGACTTGGCTTCAAGGTACGACGCGGGCACGCTAATAAAAGTTCGGACAATTTCTACGATTGTGCGCCGCGCGCCGCGGATGTTTGTTTTTTCAGCACTCGGCTGTCAGCCGTCGCCCGCGCCCGACCAAGGTGCGCACTGCGTCGACGGCTGATCGCTGAACGCTGACAGCTTACCGCCCGCATTCAACCAAACACCGCCTCCGGGCGCACCGTGAGGTTGCCCGTCTCGTGGCGATCGACGGTGTAGTCGCGGAACTTCACTTCCGGCACGTTGAGGTAGCCGGCCAGAGCGCGCTTGATGTCCACGTCGCTCGACAGCGCGCCGACGTCCAGGTCGGAAAGCGGAATGTCGAAGCTGCGGCCATCGAAGCGGATGTGCAGAACGGGCGATTCAATGCGCAAAACCATGTTGACCTCCGATCGGTGTAGGACGTGAATGGTGGTTTAATATTCCCGGCATCGTGCCAGTTGGTGTGAGGCGTACATTGCCGTCTGGTGGTTCTCAGTTGTTCCGAGCAAGTATTCCCAACGATCCGAGCGTCGAACGCAACAACCGAGCATTCTAGCAGTCGTCGGCAGCGCAAACAAAAAGGCCCGGCGTCATGGTGACACCGGGCCTTGGATCAAGGCCGCCGTTTGCCAGGTGTCACCGGCGCAAAGGATCGTATGGGGGCAAATTCGCGCTATACGCGAAGGAGCCCGTCGCTGTCGTGCGTTTTTGTGTGGATGAAATCAGCGGTAAGTGGTTCATCGCCAACTCTCGGTAAGCTCAGGTATTAAAGGCCGAAGGGACAGTCGTGTCAGTCACCCGGCCCGTTTATCTGCAATTTTAAGTATCCCTAAGACGCAGCAGGGTCACATTTGGTTCGCCACAAAATGAACGTATTAACGCCGGAATTGCGAAATGGGCCAACAGTGTGGCGGCCACCGCAGTTTTCTCTCTATCCGGGCAATCCGAATACCCGCGCGTTGAGGGGGAGCGTGGCGACCCGCAATTGCGTGGTAGTCAATGCGATTTGTAGAATGGGTGAGGCACCAACAGGCAACCTTTGGCAAATCAACCAGCACGCCATGAAAACATCGCTCCCCCCGATCACACGCACCGCCCTGACATTACTGACCATCACACTGGCGATTCTGGGAAGGTCGCTCGCGGCGGAAGAGCCCGGCGCGGCGCCGGCTGATCGGCTTGCCGTGTCTGCACCCGGCACGCCGCGGCCGAAGATCAAGCTGATTTACGACGGCGATATCGGGCCAGACCCTTGCGACTTCACGACTCTCTCCCTGCTCCACGAGTACCATCGCCACGGGCTGATCGAATTGCTGGGCGTGGCGGGCGAAACGCCCGATCCGTATCTGGCCTCGACGTTCAGCATCTACAACCAGTTCTACAAGAACGACGTTCCGATCGGGGCGTACAATCCCAAGACGTGGGCAACCACGTTTAGCGACGCCGTCGTCAACCGATATCAAAAGGCCGCGCGAGAAGGTTGCCACGCCGAGCAGAACAAGACGATCTTTGAAAAGTATGGCAACAAGGCAACCAAGACGGCCGATGACGTCGTCTCTCCGGTCGAGTTGTATCGCAAGCTCCTGTCCGCCGCCGCCGACAACAGTGTGACGATCTACGCGGCAGGGCAGCTTTTTAATTTCCCGGCGCTGCTGAAGTCGCCCGCCGACAAAATCTCGCCGCTGACTGGCCGGCAACTTGTCGAGGCCAAGGTCAAAGAAGTGGTCTTCATGGGGGGCTGCTTTCCCGACTCCAAGGGAAATCAGTTCAAAGGGACCGAAGGCGCGGAGTGGAACTGGTGGGCGTTCGGCAACCGCAACACGACCAAGTACACGCTGGAAACGCTGGCCAGCCTGGGCAAGCCGCTGACGTACATCGGCTGGGAGCAGGGAATCAAGATTCCGATCGGCCGGGAACTGACCAAGCGACTCGGCCGCAACCATCCGACCACCGAGTCGTACTGGCTGATGCGCCACGTCGATCCCAAAGCCACCGAGTTGCCCAACGACAATCCGGCGTATGACGACCTGGGCTTGTTCTACGCCGTGGAAGGCGGACTCGGCAAGTATTTTCAGCAAGTGCGTGGGCGGGTGCAGGTGAATGAAAAAGGGGGCGACACCTGGACCCCCGACAAGGACGGAAAAGAAGCCTATATCACCGTAATTCCAGGCCAGGAGCAGGAACTGCGCAAGATCCTCACGGATCGGATCAGCGGCAAGTAGGCCATCATGCACATCCACAACATCAACGAGGTCCCGGCGTTTCGAACCAAGGACGGTTCAGAAATTCGCGAACTGCTGGCGCACCGCAATTCGTGCATCGCGAACCAAAGCCTGGCTGAGGCCCGGTTGCCCGTCGGTGCCCGCACCACGCGGCACTATCACCCTCGCGCGGAAGAGATCTACTATATTCTCTCCGGGACTGCGCGGATGGAACAGGGCGAGGAACTGCAAGACGTCGGCCCGGGCGATGCGATCGCCATTCCCCCCGGCGTGGTCCATCAGATTCACAACACGGGGAGCGAGGAACTGCGGTTCCTCTGCTGTTGCGCTCCGGCGTACGAGCACGACGACACGATTCTTGTCGACGCCTAGAAACAAATACGGGCGTCCTCGGTTCTGGGGGCGAGGCCACCTCATTGGCCGTCCAGAACGCCCGGTGAATCCTCTGAAGGGGGAAACACATCGGAGGTTAGGTTCACGCGCCGGTGGTTACCGGATTTTGGTCGGCAATGTTTGTTGCGCTCGCTGCGATTTATTTCGCTGGATCCGTCTTCGCGGCAGGTTCTTCAATCCACACCGTCATTGGCGTGCGATCTCGATTTCCCCAGGCGAACGATGGAATCGCCGTCAGCTTGGTGGGTGTTTTGGAATTTGCCAGCGCGGTCCCCTCAATCACCGTGACGCCGCCTAGCAAATCAGGGCGATTCTCGGCACGTAGGTTGGCTGCACGCGGCAGGGTGAGGCGAAACAGGTTTACGCCCGGTTGATCGGTCCCTTCGAGGCAATACACGATCGGTCCGCGCATCAACGCCACTTTGCCCTGGTTCTCTTTCACCTTGTCGTGCGAGCGCACGCGCTCGACCGACATCGGCAACTCCAACTCCACCACGTCCCCCGCTTGCCAGTGGCGCTTCAGAGGAACGTAGCCATCCGCCTGCGGCGCGGCGTCGACCGCCTTGCCGTTGACCTTGACTATGAACGGCTGAGTCTTCGCGTCGACGAACTGATACAGATCGCTCGGCACCGGCCGTCCCTGCGCCCAGCCGGGGATCCGCAGGCAGAGGGCGAACTCCGACGTCCGCTCGGGTGTGACCGCAATCCGCACGCTCCCGTTCCACGGATAGTCGGTTTGCTGCGCGAGCTTCAACCCGCCGCCGTCGTCGAGCTTTAACGTCGCCTCGCCGGCGGCATAGAGATTGACCACGATTTTCCCCGCTCCTTGCGCATACGCCAAGCCGCCTACCTGCGGAATAATCCGACTGAGATTAGTCGGGCAGCAGGAGAGCCCAATCCACGGCCCTCGCGTGCGCCCTTGCTTGCTGGCCAAAGGATTCTGATAACAAAAGCGATCGCCTGAGAGAGATATGCCCGACAGCACGCCGTTGTACAGCGTCAGCTCCATCACGTCGGCGTACTTCGCGTCGCCGGTGAGCAGATTCATCCGCTGCTGCCACAGCACGTTGGCAATCGCGGCGCACGATTCGCAATATGCCGCTTCGTTCGGCAGTAGATACGGATCGCCAAAACCCTCGTCGCCGTATTGCGCCGTGCCGATGCCGCCGGTGATGTACATCTTGCGGCTGACCACATCCTGCCAGATGTCGGCCAGTGCCCGCTGATAGTCGGGCGCGTCGGAGAAACGGGCGATATCGGCCATCGCCGCATAGAGGTAGCCCGCGCGCACGGCGTGGCCGATCGCCTCGTGTTGATCCGCAACCGGCTTGTGATCCTGCATCTGGCCGTTGCGAACCCGCAGCCGCGCGCGGAACTGCTCGCGCCGCTGTGCGTCCGTCAGCGGGCCTTTCGGCTGGGAAGGCATCACCGCGGTGGTCGGATCGAACGGCTTGCGCTCCGTGCCGTGGGCGTAGCCACGCTCGTCGAGGAAGAATCGCGACAGGTCCAAGTACCGCCGGTCCCCCGTGGCCCGATAGAGCTTGACCAGCGCCAGCTCCACTTCCTCGTGGCCGTCGACATCGTAGCGCTTCTGCGGCCCGAAGACGCTATCGATGTGATCGGCGAAACGCTGGGCCGAGTCGAGCACTTTGGCATTGCCGGTGAGGCGCTGATTCTCGACGGCCATCTCGAAGAAGTGGCCGGCGTTGTACATCTGGTGCTCCAACCGCAGGTCGTCCCACCGCTTGTCGAGCCCCTTGACGATGAAGTACGAGATCAGGAACCCATCTTTCTGCTGCGCCGCGAGAATGCGGTCGATGATCGCGTCGGTCCGCTGCTTGAGCGCCGGATTGGGCAGGTTTTCCAGCGAGTACATCGCCCCTTCGAGCGTCTTGTGCAGATCCGAGTCAAACGCATGATGCCCTCGCAGCGGCCCCTCGTGGCGGCCGGCCGCTTTGTCGAAGTTGGTGACGTGGCCGTCCTTTTCCAACTCATCCAGGGCGTGCGGAATCGTCACGCCGTTGTTGACCTTCAGCCGCGGCCCCCAAAATCCGCCGCTGAGCTTCACGCGGTCATTCGCTACTTCCATAAGCCCATGCACCGGCGGCGGGTTGGCCACCCCTTTGGCGACGGGCGAAGTGGGCGCGGGTTCCTCCGCGCAGATCGCGTCCCCCCAACCGCCCAACAGTGATACAAAAAGTACAATCGCAATCAGCCGCACGCGAATTGACATGATGTTGAGCCGTTCCTGTTCCACAAACCCGCGACACGGCTGGGTGGTGCCGTAAGGAAGAAGGCTTGTGATCCATTCATTCGTGGGTGATGGAACCTCAGGTTCCGGAGGGACGCTTGAACTTTCAGATCAGGTTCGCGCGAACCTCATCCTGTGCGATGTCGTCAAGCGTCCCTACAGGACGCCGACGAAATGCACGTTCACCACTACCCAGCGATAAATCGCTGGGCTACTATCGGGCGTCCCTTACGGGACGATGCGTTTCAATTTCCTATTTCTTCTGTTCCTTCCCGTCATCCTTCGACGCCGCCGGACGCGGTTTACCGGTATTCGCCGCCGCGGCGCGGGCCACGTCCACTTTGTTGATCGCCCGGTCGTACGTCAGCAATCCGTTGGCCTCGGTTTCCACGTCCGTCAATTGCGTGTAGATGACCGCCGAGAGGCCGGGGTTGTCCTTCATCCCCCAGGCTTTGGCGAGCAGTTGCTCGTAACCGCTGGTCAGGGCCTCGGCGTCCGCGGCTCCCTTGTAGCCCCAGGTGTTCTTGGTCCAGGTGTGGCCGTCCACTTTGAGGCCCAGCCCGCCGAACTCCCCCAGCACCGCCGCGCGATGCTCTTCCGGCTTGGGCGAATTGGGGCCGGGGTAGGCATGCATGTCGATCACGTCGCCGCATTTCAGCTCGAGCGATCCGCTGCCGCCGTTGATCAAGCGTGTCGGGTCGAGTTCCTTCACCGCCGCGGCCAGCGCGTCGGTGTCGTGCTGTCCTTGGCCTTCGTTGAACAGCACCCACATGATGATGGCCGGGTGGTTGGCGTGATTCTTCACCATGCTCAGCAGTTCCGTCTTGTACT
Source organism: Planctomycetia bacterium (assembly GCA_021413585.1). Taxonomy (GTDB): domain Bacteria; phylum Planctomycetota; class Planctomycetia; order Pirellulales; family UBA7805; genus JAIOPX01. Next base: position 26,902 of record JAIOQB010000260.1, on the reverse strand, counting down.
CCGGGCGATCGACGTCGATGCGATGCCGCTGCTCTTGCCTGCCGCGGTACGAATTCGCACTGGGCATGTCTTGCCAGACCATCAGGCCCAGCTTGTCGCACCAATAATACCAGCGGCTCGGCTCGACCTTGATGTGCTTGCGGACGCAGTTGAAGCCGAGCTTTTTCATGGACTCTATGTCCCCGCGCAGGGCCTCGTCGGTCGGCGCGGTGTAGATGCCGTCGGGCCAGAAACCCTGATCCAGCGGGCCCACCTGGAAGATGAACTTGCCGTTGAGCATCGGTCGGGTAATCCCCTTTTCGTCCTTGGCGAGCGCAATCTTGCGCATCCCAAAATAGCTGCTCACCGAGTCAACCGTCTTGTCGCCCGACTTCAACGTCACGCTCAGGTCGTACAAATGGGGCGCGTCGGGGGACCAGAGCTTGGGGTCCGCAATCGCGAGCTTGATTTCCTTGCCCACGGGGCCGCTGGCGGTGGCGACGGTCTTGCCGGCGTCGCTGACGACCGCCTCGACCGTCTCGCCTTCCTTCACGCCCGCTCCGTCCACCGTCAATCGCAGGCAGCTTTCATCCACGTCTGGCACCAGCTTCAACGACGCGACGTGCGCTTCGGCCACCGGCTCGAGCCACACCGTTTGCCAGATGCCGGAGGTGGGTGTGTACATGATCCCGCCCGGATAGAGCGTCTGCTTGCCGCGCGGCTGGCCGGCGGCGTTGGTCGGGTCGAACACTTCGACCGTGATTTCCTGCGGGCCTTCCGGTTTGAGCGCCGAAGTGATGTCGTAACTGAACGCATCATATCCGCCGCGATGAACACCCAACTCCTTGCCGTTGACGGAGACCTTCGTCTCCCAGTCCACCGCGCCGAAGTGCAGCAGCACATGCCGGCCGCTCCAATCCTTGGGTATGTCAAAGCTGCGGCGGTAAGTCATGCGGTCCGAGTGCTTCATCACACCGGAGAGCGCCGACTCGATAGGGTAAGGAACCAGAATCTTCGCCGCCGTGCCGTCGCCGAGCTTGATGTCCCACAAGCCGTTTAAGTTCTGCCAATCCTTGCGCACCAGTTGCGGGCGCGGATATTCCGGCAGGGCGTTGGTCACCGATACATCCTTGGCCCAGCGAGTCAGCAGCGGCCCGGCCGCGGGTTTCCAGTCGGCCGCCGCGCCGGCAGGGGGCGGCGCGGCTGCTGGAGCATCGGCGGCCAAGGCCTTGGCGGAATAGATCGCCGCCAGCGGCGAGAGAAGCAGCAGCGGGGCGAGCGCGGCGAAACGTGTTTTGGTAGTCCGTGTTGTGGCAATCATGGAGAATTCTCTTTCACACCTGGAGGGAATGACAACGCGATCTTTGACTTTGGCCGACGATTAAGTCACGCCATTATAGCCTTGCTTGGACCTGTGGTGTCGCAAGTCGTTCGGTTGCCGGGGTTGGACTGCGTAACGCCTGATCTGACATCAGGTAAGGTGGCTCGGATTGAACAGTTCTAATGGGAGTTTAAGGTTGTATGATACGCTAGCGGCGCTTTGAATGGGAGCATGGGCCTTCGATAGCGGCCGCCACCGGCGGATCGCCGACGGGTGGCCTTCATTTTCTACCTGAATTCATGAAACGGAATACCAATCGCGAAGCGGCTGCCGGATTCGATGCTCATTAACTCCCCGATTAGACTGGGCGAGTGTTCGCAGGCAGCGGGTACGCAAAGTACGTTATCTCGTCGCCGCGGTCAGCCAGCGATCGAGTTGATTGGCGAACGCCTGGCGATCCTTGGCGTTGAAGTTCGCCGGTCCTCCCGTGATCTGGCCCCCTCCGCGCAGTTCATCCAACAGATTCCGCACCGCCAGCCGCTCGCCGACGTTGGCATGAGTGTACAACTCGCCGCGTGGGTTGAGAGCCTGCCCCCCTTTGGCGACCACGTCCGCAGCCAGCGGAATGTCAGCCGTAATCACCAGATCGCCCGGCTCGACCAATTCCACAATGCGCCGGTCAGCGACGTTCATCCCCCCGGGGACGAGCAAGCGGTCGATGAACTCGGAGCGCGGCGTGTGCATGGGTTGGTTGGCGACCAGCGTGACCTTGGTCTTGGTTCGATTCGCGGCGCGGAATAGCAACTCCTTGATCACGCCGGGGCAGGCGTCGGCATCTACCCAGATTTGCATCACGCTGATCCTCAACTATTCCAGTGACCAGTTCAGAGTCTGCCCATGATACCACGCCCTAAGGGGCGCATAAAAACGCCCCCGGTCCATTGCTGGAACCGGGGGCGATGTTGTCGACCACTGAAAGCCGACAGCCGACAGCCAATAGCTTCCCTACAACAGATTGACCACGCGATCCGCCAACCCCTTCTCGCCCAGGATCACGTTGAGCTTGCTCGACGTGGCGACCTTTTCGAGAACTTCGAGCTCACGCAGGCGCATGAGCGTCGGGTTGTCGGCCAGCAGTCGGGCCGTGTTGGCCTGGCTGCGCATGGCGGCCGTTTCCTCGCGACGGACAATCAGGTTGGCCTCGGCGGCCTTCTTGGCCTCCGTGACCTTGTTCATCAGGTCCTTCATCTCGCCTGGCAGGATGATGTCGCGCACACCTACCGAAGCGACCTCCAGACCCAACTGGCCGGCGCGGACGCGAAGCTGCTCCTCGACCTCGCGAGCCACCGTGTCCTTATCGGTCAAGAACGCGTCCAACTCCCGAGCGCCGACGACCGCGCGCAGCGCGAGCTGCGCCTCGCGGTACAGAGCCTGCTTGGCGTCATCGGTCGCGATGACCGACTGCCGAGCATCGACGATGCGGTACGCCACCACGGCGTTCAGCCGCAGCGTGACCTTATCGTTGGTCATGATGTCCTGACCACCGACGTCGATGATCGTTTCGCGCATGTCCAGCTCGACGAGCTTCGCCTCCTGCGTGTTCCGCCAGAAGGCGTACAGGCCCGGCGCGAGCGTGTCCACATAACGGCCGTCCTGGAACAGGACACCGACATGGTTCCGCTCGAGCGCGCAGACGTCCAGCAGTCGGTCCGCCATAGGCGACCGGGTGATGACCTTCAGGTCCGCGTGCTCGAAGCGCACCGTCCGCGCGTCGACCACTTCGACCTTCACGTCTCTCTTGCCAGTCCAGTAGGCGAACTGACCCGGCGGCAGCACATGGCTGAACCGACCGTCGATCCAGACCAGGGCCCGCTGGTGGTCCTTCAGGTCCAGAACCTCAGCGCGGGCGGCCAGCGCACCCGACTTGACGATCAGATCGAGCTTCTCGTGCGCCAGCCACGGCTGCCGCTGCGAGACGACCTCGACGCGGACCCGGCCAAACGGGTCAAGCAGCCAGTGCGTCCCCTCAGCCAGCAGGCCCTTGAACTCGCCACTCTTGAAAAGCAGGCCGATTTCGTAGCTGCGGATCTTGATTCGCTTCAGGAACACCATATACCACCTACTTTCAACGCACAGACACTATGAAGAAAAACGGTTGTTTGAAAAATACCCTCAGGAGACAAAGCGTTTGCCGGTCACACGGCGCGAGTAGCGGAGTGCTGCTTGAGCTGCCACGTGCCACCGGTGTCAGGCGGCTTCTTCCGGCACTTCGGCCAACGTGCATTGCACGCTGACCTCCGAGCCGGCTTCGTCCGTCATCTTCCGCTGGCGTGTGAAAGCTGAATCCACGCACTACATGGCACTCGTCCATGCTGCCACTGCCAAGACACAGGAGTCTCTTGCAGGTTCAACCTGAAGCGGACCGAAGTCCGCTCGTTGGAAGCCCCGCCTTCGACAACACATGGCCCTGGCAATGGCCGACCGATCAAACGCCCGCCGCCCTTGGGCTTGGTGGTGCGCGCTTTCGCACGCATCGAGCAGGTGTTCAGCCTGCGTTGTGGTACGGGAGTCGAACCCGTGACAGCCAGAGTGTGAATCTGGTGCTCATTCCAACTGAGCTAACCACGCTGGCGCCGCCCTCGTTATATCCCATGTCCGGAACACACCGCGCCGGCCACCGAGCATGCTCGGCGCCGAGTCAGTGTGCCGCTGGCCCGGCGGCACCATGTTGCTTGCATAAAAATGCCCTCGTTGGGAATCGAACCCAATCTTCGACCTTCGCAATGTCGCGTGCGACTCCGGCACACTCCGAGGACGTGTTAGGCTGTAGGCTGGAGACTGGAGGAAGAAGAGGTTCCAACTTCCTTCAGCCTACAGCCTCCAGCCTCCAGCCTGTCCCAGTTCCCCGCCGAGGAGTCGAACCCCGTCTTGCAGATTCGAATTCTGCTGTGCCGTCCGTCACACTCGCAGGGCATGGATGGTAAATCGTCGTAGCTTCCTGTCTGGTATCGCGGCAACTTGCATTACGTCCGAGTAAACGATCGCTCCCGGGGTTGCCGTTCGCTGCGCTTCAACTTCCACGTCTTCGGCTTGCAGCAGTTCAATGAGGTCGCTCGCCCGGACAACAGCCTCCGCCGCGTCCGATCGAAACCAGAACAGACTGCGGGGAGCTTTTCTGCCATGCAGCGTCGGTGCCGGCAAGTTTACATTGAACCACGCAATCGCTTCCTGAATCCGCTCAGCGGTGTCGCTTGAGATCCGGTATGCGTGCTTGACGTAACCCGCCGCGCGAAAAATACCCAATGGCCTACCGGTGAAGGTACACCTTATCGAGGTTTGAAAACGAATGAATGTCTCCATGATGCACGTCCATCGCCATGAGTAGCCCGTCCAGGAATCGAACCTGATCCTGCAGCTTCGGAGGCTGCAATGCCATCCAGAACACCAACGGGCCATGCGATCATCTTTGTTTCTCTTGGTTTCATTGGTTGCGTTACTACCCCGACCGGGAATTGAACCATCGGGATGGTTGGGTATGGGGCCGACGACTGTATTCGCAACAGCATGGTCCTGTTTACAAGACAGGCGCCTTTCTCAGTCGAGCCACGTCGGCGTGGTAGTCTTGAGGTCTGAGTTGTGAGACTTGAGAGGTTTTTCATCCTCCAGCCTCAGGTCTCCAGCCTCCAGCCTCAAAAGCACGAGCGCGTTGAGTCGAACCCCGTGCGCCAGTTTTGGAGGCTGGCTGCTCACCCAGGAGCACGCTCGTGTGGGGAGGCTGTAGGCTGAAGACTGTAGGCGGGAGGAAAGATACGAAGCCGATTCGATCCCCTTCCCTTTCCTCCAGTCTCCAGCCTTACTCCTCCAGCCTGACACGGGCAGGCTGTAGGCTTGAGACTGTAGGCTGGAGGAAGAATAGGGACGACTTTTCTTTTCTACTTTCCTCCAGTCTCCAGCCTCAAGTCTCAAGCCTAATGTTCCAGTACGCCTCGCTGACGAACTTGGACCAGCTTTCGATCCGCACCCGGTGCTGCGCGTAGAGCGGCTTCCAGGTCGGGCGGATCGGCGGCTTGCGCAGGTGCATTCGCGCCTGATCGGGAGTCCGGTCAGCCTTCCGTCGGTTGCACTCCACGCACGCCAGCACACAGTTCGTCCAGCTCGACTGGCCACCTTGCGAGCGCGGCACCACGTGGTCCAGCGTCAGCTCCTCGCTTCCCGGCTGGGCAGCGCAATACTGACAGGTGTAGTGGTCCCGCTTGAAGATGTTCCGCCGGCTGAACGTCACGGCCGCCGTCGGCAACCGGTCGTAGTCGCTCAGCGCAACCACTTCCGGCGCCCGCAAGTGCAGCGAACAGCCCCGCACGACGGCGTCCCCCTCGCGCGGAGCCAGCCGCGACCAATCGGCCCAGCTATAGAGCCGAAAGTCAGCTGGGTCCACCACGCGGGCCGTCTCGTTCCACAGCATCACCAGCGCGCGGGCCACCGTGGCCACGCTGACAGGCTGCCAGTTGCGGTTAAGCACCAAAGTCGGGCGCTGAAGTACCTTGGGAATCATGGTGGTTCCAATATCTAACGACTAATTTCTAAATCCGAATGTCGAAGGAAGTCCGAATGCCCTACTGACGAAGCAGGGCGGCAATAAGTTCGCGCCCATTCTTCGTCATTCGTGCTTAGACATTCGTCATTTTCTTCATAGGGGTATCTGGGCGGAGTCGAACCGCCACCTTCTGGTTCACAGCCAGACGTGCAGAAACCGCTACACTACAGACACCGTGGGCAGGCTTGAGACTTGAGACTGTAGGCTGGAGGACGAAGGTGTTTTGCCTTTTCTTCGTCCCGCCTCAAGTCTCCAGCCTGCAAAAAGCGGAAGGCAAGGGATTCGAACCCTCATGACCCCTTTCGGGGTCGCACGGTTTAGCAAACCGGCCCGGCTAGCCGTATCCGGCTACCTTCCGTTTCAGGCTTGAGACTTGAGGCTGTAGGCATGAGGACGTTTCTTCCTCCCGCCTCAGGTCTCTAGCCTCCAGCCTCTCTCAGTGGACTGCCGGGGAGTTGAACCCCGATTTCCTGGTTGCAAGCCAGGGGTCTTCCCGTTGGACGAGCAGCCCGTTGATAGGCATGAGGCTTGAGACTTTAGGCTGGAGGGATTTACGGATGACGTTTTTTCCTTCAGCCTATAGCCTTCAGCCTCAAGCCTGCTTCAGTAACCGGGGTGGGCGTCGAACCCACAAAATCATCACGCTCTCGACGTGATCGCTTTGCCAAGTTTGCGTACCCGGTCGTGTTTAGGCTGAAGGCTTGAGACTGTAGGCTGTAGGAAAACTGCTTTTGTGCCCCCCGCCTCAAGCCTCCAGTCTCCAGCCTCTGTCAGTGGCGGGTCCGGGGGTCGCACCCGGCGGACGAGGCTTATGAGACCTCGTTGAGCACTGGCCCACCCGCGTCATGTCGCTGCTTCCGCGTGCGGCCTTCATCCTCCCTCACAGGTCGGCGGCGGCATTTGCTAGTTGCAGGTCCCGGTATCGAACCGGGCGCACCGGCCATATGAAAGCCAGTTGGGCACCTGCCCCCCTGCATCGTCTGGCCGTAGGCTTGAGGCTGGAGTCTGTAGAACGAGTGCAGTTTCCTCCCACCTCCAGTCTCACGCCTCCAGCCTGCCTCAGTGACCCGTATGGGAATCGAACCCATCTTTCCAGCTTGAGAGGCTGGTGTCCTCAACCGATAGACGAACGGGCCTAAGTTATTGTCTTTGCGGCTCCTGCAACGAGCGTTATGATGAATGAACTGGTCCCGCAGGATCCATGACAATCAAGTCATAGACGCCGAATGAACAAGCTAAAGATCCTCATTGGTGGCGTGCTGGCCGGTGCCGTTGGCCCGGCTCTGGGTATCAGCGCCAACGGGGATCACAGTATTGGGAAAATTATCGCTGCCGTTTGTTTCTGCCTTGTCGGGGTCGGTTTGATCATTCACGAACTGGCAATGCGAAAGGCAGCCTAGTCAGTGCGCCGGGCAGGAGTTGAACCTGCAAAGCCCGAAGGCGAGTGGGTTACGGCCACTGAGGCTTGCCAATGCCCAACCGACGCGGAGGATAGGCTTGAGACCTGAGGCTGTAGGCCTGAGGAAATGGAACGCGCTTTGTTTTCTCACCCCTCAAGCCTCAAGTCTCCCGCCTGCTAGTAGCACGGATGGGAGTCGAACCCACAGAATCACGAAGGTTTGAGCTTCGCCGCTTTTCCAGATTGCGTACCGTGCTTCAAGAGGCTGTAGGCTTGAGACTGTAGGCTGGAGGTAGAAGTGGACGCGATGCGCGTCCTTCCTGCAGCCTCTAGTCTCCAGCCTGCCGCCAGCGTCCCCGGCGGGATTTGAACCCGCGATCTTCTGGTTGACAACCAGACGAGCACTCCGGACTGCTCCACGAGGACGTTTGTGATTTGCGATTGATGATTTGCGATTGAAGAACTACGTAAGTGCCCAGGGCGGGATTCGAACTCGCAAACATCTGGTTCTAAGCCAGACCGCTCAGCCGTTGGCGTACCTGGGCCCGCGTTTTTACATCCACCATCGCACATCGCACATCTCCCTGTGCCCAGCGCAGGAGTCGAACCTGCAATCACTCGGGTTTAAGCCGAGCCGCTCTGCCGTTGGCGTACCTGGGCCATAGTACCCATCACGCTCCGCGTGATGCCTGGGGTAGACTTGAGACTGGAGGCTGAAGACTGGAGGAAATCATTTCTTCCTCCAGTCTTCAGTCTCCCGCCTACAGCCTGCATGCTTTCCCTCACGCGGAGCGTGAGGAGTACAATTTCGCAGTAGTCCTGGGTGGACTCGAACCACCGATCGTCTCCTTGTAAGGGAGCTGCCTTCGCCGCTAGGCCACAGGACTGTGCGGAAGCCGTGGGACTCGAACCCACAATCCCGATGTATCGGGACGCCTGTTTTCGAGACAGGGTCCTCATCCAGCCGGATGACTTCCGTTGCTTTCTTGTGACTACCGCCCTGCGCTCGGGCAGCGCCCGTGGCTCGTGGTCGGTTGCTACTGCGGGGGTTGGAATCGAACCAACGGCCTCCTGGTTCAGAGCCAGGCGTCACATTCCAACAGCAACTGCCCCGCAATGATCTCTTTACGACGCATCGCTTCATCATCAGGCCCGGGGAGAGGGAGTCGAACCCTCGTCTCCTGGTTCAAAGCCAGGTAGCATGCCGTTAGCCCATCCCCGAAATTAGGCTTGAGGCTTGAGACTGGAGGCTGGAGGAAGGAATCGGAGTCCTTCCTCCAGCCTCTAGTCTCCAGCCTCCCGCCTCGCAAAGCGGAAGGAGAGGGAGTCGAACCCTCAAGGCTTGTCGCTCGACCGTTTTCAAGACGGCTGCCATCGCCAGTTGGCTTGCCCTTCCGTTTCGTCCAGCTCCGGTGGGAGGAATCGAACCTCCAATTGTCGGCTTAACAAGCCGCTGCCTTACCATTTGGCCACACCGGAATAAATAATCAGTCAGGACGGTTGGATTTGAACCAGCGATCTCGTGCGCCCGAGGCACGCGGAGTACCAGGCTTTCCCACGTCCTCAATCGAGGCAGTAGGCTTGAGACTGTAGGCTGCAGGAAGGAAGTTGTTTGCAACTTGCCTCCAGCCTCCGGTCTTCGGCCGCCCGCCTAATACACAGAGCGCCCAGCGGGAGTCGAACCCGCACATCCGCCATGGCAAGGCAGTAGGCTGCCGCTACATCATGGGCGCTAGCGTGTAAACCGAATTGCCAAAGAACTAGGCTGTAGGCTTGAGGCTGCAGGCTGAAGGAAAGTTCTTTCCCTCACGCCTCAAGCCTTCAGCCTCAAGCCTTCAGCCTCTAGCCTTCTTCAGAGCACCGGGTCGGACTCGAACCGACGTTGCCGCATTACGGGTGCGGAGTCCTCGCCGCTGGACGACCAGTGCTTGTTAGGCTGTAGGCTTGAGACTGGAGGCTGAAGGAAGCGTTTCTTCCCTCACGCCTACGGCCTCAAGTCTCAAGCCTTCTTCCAGTGGGACCAGAGGGGCTCGAACCCTCACCTGCCTGGTTAAGAGCCAGGTGTGCTGCCGCTAACACCTTAGTCCCGCGTTTTGTGTTTCATTCCATCAATCGGCGCGGAGGGAGTTGAACCCTCGACCTGCGTCTTATAAGGACGCTGCTCTCACCGCTGAGCTACGCGCCAGCGTGCAAGTAGGGCCGGAGGGATTTGAACCCACACCGTGCAGATTAAAAGTCTGCTGTGCTGCCGTTACACCACGACCCTATGATTGGTCTGGTGTATCCGTTTCAACCGCTGCTCAATGGACATGGCTTTACTTCCCGAGGTTCACGCAAGCGTAAGTAGTAAGTAGAGAGTAGACCGCAGGAGAGCGATAAGCGTCGCTCAATGGTCTCCTGCTCTCCTGCTCTCCTGCTCTCCTGCTCACCTGCTCACCTGCTCTGCGGCGTAGCCGCCAGTGGTAGCCCTGAGAATCGAACTCAGCGCAACCCGGTTATCAGCCGAGCCTGGGCAACCAGCCCTCGACTACCTCTTCAGGTTGGAGGCTGGAGACCGTAGGCTTGAGGAAGAATCTCCTTCCTCCAGTCTTCAGCCTTCAGTCTTCAGCCTTTTCGCCAGCGATCCAGTCGGGAAGGTGGGACTCGAACCCACGTTCTCGTGTTCCCAAAACACGCGGGCTTGCCGCTGCCCTACTTCCCGGTTTGGCAGGCTGTAGACTTGAGGCTGGAGGCTGTAGGGAGAAAAGTTTCCTCCAGCCTAAAGCCTCCAACCTCCAGCCTCTCCAGTAGCCCGTATGGGAGTCGAACCCATCTCACCACCTTGAAAGAGTGGTATCCTCAAACCGATAGACGAACGGGCCGTATTGCAGGCCGGAGACTTGAGGTGGGAGGCTGTAGGAAGAAAGTCTTTCGTCCAGCCTATAGCCTCAAGCCTCCAGCCTGCCGAGTGGACTGGGAGGTGCTCGAACCCTCGTACCCTGGTCTTCAGCCAGGTGCTATACCGTCTCAGCTACCAGTCCGTCAGTTGTCAAAGTCGCAATCAAGCGAGCGCACTCAAACGAGCGCATATAAACCAGCGCAAACAAAAAGGCCCGATGTCCTGGTGACACCGGGCCTTGGGTATTGGCCGCAGTTGGCTGAGTGTCACCAGCGCAATGGATCATACGGGGGCAAATTCGCGCTATTCGCGAAGGACCCCGTCCCTTTCGTGCGTTCTTGTATGGATGAACTCAGCCGTAAATGGGTCATAGCTAACTCTCGGCAATTCAAGAGGTTAAAGGTTGTGTACGCAGACTTTCCGGCCAACCGGCCCAGCCCGCCTGTACTTCTATGTATCCCTAAGACGCGACAGTGTCACAATTGGTTCGCGGAAAAAATAGAAGCATTTTCGCGGCCGCAATTGTGTCTGGCTTTCGCCTTGCGTTGAATCGGATTGTGACACAAAGCAGAAAACGACCGCATCATCGTACGGTCAGCCACCAAACTTGGGGCGGGCGCGCCATAAACCCGCATTGCTACCGACGTCCTTTCTTTCTGCGGGCCGGCACCCGACAATGGTTTCTATGCCGAATTCCGGCACAGACGATCGAATTGCGGCGGAGACAACACCTATTATGCGAATCGCTGTTCAAGGGTTTGCCTTTCTCTTCCTTGTGGCCGGATACGAATTGGCGCATGGCGAACCGGCCGTAGCCCGGCCACTGCGTCCGAACATTATTCTCATCCTGGCGGATGACCAGGGTTACGGTGATCTGTCGTGCCTGGGCAACCAGATCCTCAAGACGCCTCACCTGGACCGGCTCCACGACCAGTCCATCCGGTTGACGGACTTCCATGTGGCGCCCATGTGTAGCCCTACGCGCGGAGAGCTGCTCACGGGGCGCGACGCGCTGAGCAACGGGGCGACGTTTGTCTGCATGGGCCGCAGCAACATTCGCAGCGGCATCCCGACGCTGGCCGATATTTTCGCGAGTGGCGGCTACAAGACGGCTATCTTCGGCAAGTGGCACCTGGGAGACAACTATCCCTATCGCCCGCAGGACCGTGGATTTCAAGAGTCGCTCTGCCATCGGGCCTGGGGCATTACGTCGATCGCCGACCACTTCGGCAACGACTATTTCAACGATCAGTTCCTGCACAATGGCCAGCCGCGTGAATTTCATAAGTACTGCACAGACGTCTGGTTTGACGAGGCGATGAAGTGGATTCGCGATCGGCAGAGCGCCCACGAGCCGTTTCTTGTCTATCTGCCGACGAATGCTCCGCATTGGCCGCACTGGGTGGCGGAGAACTACCGCCGCCCGTATGCCGGCCGAGTGACCGACGAGGTGGCCGGCTTCTACGGCATGATCGCCAATCTCGACGAGAACGTCGGCCGCCTCGTGTCGACGCTCGACGAAACCGGCCTGGCCAAAAATACGATACTCGTCTACATGACCGACAATGGGACGTCTGACGGCGAGCAGGTTTTTAATGCAGGTATGCGCGGCAACAAGACCTCGCTCTACGAAGGTGGGCATCGCGTCCCCTGCTTCATCCGCTGGCCGGGGGGGAACCTCGGTCCGCCACGCGATATTGATGAGACCACGCAGTGCCAGGATATTCTCCCCACCTTGTCGGATCTGGCCGAAATAGAATTACCGAACGATCTGATGCTTGATGGCCAGAGTTTGGCAAGACTGCTGCGTGGTGGACCCCTCCCAGACCGCATGCTCGTCGTGCAGTACGGCGGACAATTGCGCAAGGAGGAGGCCGCCGTCCTGTGGAACAAATGGCGATTGGTCAAAGGCAGCGAGTTGTACGACCTGGGCGCCGATCCGGGGCAGAAGGCAAATATCGCCGCACGCCATCCGGACGTGGTCGACAAGATGCGACGGCACTACGATGTATGGTGGGCACGGCTGATGCCCGCCGCGGACGAGTATTGTCCCATCACGATCGGCTCGGAGCGGGAGAACCCCACGCGGCTGACCGCCTGCGACTGGGCCGGCGTATACTGCGATAATTACTTCTGCTACCGCCTGGGGGAAAATCTCAATGGCGCGTGGCACATGAATGTTGAACAGCCGGGCACTTATGCTGTGTCGCTGCGTCGCTGGCCAGAGGAATCAGGGCTGGCCATCGCTGCCGCCGCCCCACCGCTGCGGGGCAAGTATGGAAGCTTGCCAGCCGGCAAGGCGTTGCCCATCGCCGCGGCTCGGTTGAAATTCGGTCTGTTCGAAGCGGAGCAACCTGTCGGCGCGCAAGATCAGCAGGTGACTTTCACGGTGCAACTAGTGGCTGGGCCAACGCTGCTTTCGACGGGGTTCTTCGACACCGCGGGGAAATCTCTCTGCGGGGCGTACTACGTGAACATCAATCGCCTGAATGTCCGCGCGCCCGCGAAGGAAATGCCTGGCAAAGTGGATTCACAGCTCCATCTGAAGAACCACCTTTAACTGATGCTCCTTTGTCCCAACGATGCTTTTTGTCGGCGGCAGACATTTGGCAGCGTCGTCAACACCGTGTGAGGAGGCTTTCGCAGAAGACTACCCATCTGCTGTCCTCGGTCGAACTGAGGAGGAAGTTTCTAGCTCGGCCAACTCAGCAAGCAGAACTTTCCGGCCGCTACCGGTGCAGCGCCACTTTCGACGGCTCGTCCAGGTCGTAGCCGATGATGAACCAGCCGTTTTCGCACCGCAACTCGGTCAGCTTCAGCTCCTTGAGCTTGGCATACGATCCGCCGGCGGGTGGGGAGAGGCCGTCGAAGAAGATGTCGGGCTGGAAGAACGCGTCGAATCGCTGCGACAATTCCTGGTGAACGGCCGCGCGGACCGGCGTCTCTTCCAACTCGTCCGTGTAGCGCAGCACGATGTTCGATTCACGCACCAGATGCGGGCCATTGGTCGACTTCATCGGGCGGTACAGGGCCGTCACTTCCATCGGAGCCTGCACGCGGTCCGCTCCACAGGTGGCGGCCGTGAAATGAAACGTCAGCCGAAACGTGCCGTCGGCGAACACCACACTGACCGGCTCGCGCTGGGCGAACGTCACCGTCCACCGCGGGCGTCCGTCGAATACCCACAGGCCGCGTGAGGCCCGTCCCGTCATAATGCGGACCAGTTCCAAAAACTGCTTATCGCCAAACGTCTTGCCGCCGATCAGTGGCTCGGTGATGTTGGTCACGATCGTCTGATGGCCGTAGACCGCCACGTCGTGGCGCGTCGCCAGGCTGGGGCCTTGGGCGGGCGGCATGGTCTGGCCGGGCTTCCACGCCACCACCTTCATTTGAATGTGAGTGTCGGTGGTCGAGAGCTTCATTTCGCGCGGAAAGCCTCCCAGGTTCACCAACGGCAGCCGCATCTTATCGAGATAGAAACGGTTGGCGTCGGCGAGCGGATCCTTGGCTTGCTCGTCCAACTTCTGCTCCACTTGCTCGGCCACTTGTTTTGAGGCCGCCTGTTGGGCCTCGGGACGCATTTTTTCCGCCCGCCGCCGTCCGATCCGCTCCATCACGCGGTGGTCGGCTTCGACGTTGAGGATTTGCGAGTCCGTGTTGCAGTTCGCGTCGCTTTTGGCGGGGAACAGGCCGTCCTGCGTGGCAATCACACGCTTGCGGGCGTCGATCGACGTCTCGCTGGCCACGCGGACCAGCACCTGGCGGCGGGTGGCGGTGGCGTTCGGCGCGCTCATCTCGCCTACCAGCCGGAAATCGATGATCGCCCGATCGGCGCTCGGGACAAATTCAACGCGCAGCTTGCCTTTGGTCGTGGTGTCGGCCACGGTGACGGTGCCCGCCACGTTGTTGCGCACCGTCTGCTTGTCCAGGATCGGCCGTTCGACCATGCGATTCACCAGCCGCTCCGAGATCTGCACGATGCCGTTATAACTGAACGCCGTTTGCGGCTGTGCCGGCATGGCGGCCTCTGGTGCAGGAGCGGACTGCGCACGTGCGATGGCCGGCAACAATGCCAGACCGAGCAGGATCGCAACGCCGCTCTGCCAGGTCGGACGCATTGTCGAAACCATTTGTAGTATTCCTGGTTGTCGGTTCATCGTTGAACTGTCCCTGGTTCAGAGTGGCCTATTGGTGCGGAACCAGTTGCATCAACCCAGCCGTCGCGGCGGGGGGCGTAGTCGCCCCACCCGACGGATCAGCCAGTCGATACTTGAATCGCGTGCTGAACATCTCGTCCCAGAACTGCTGTCCCCAACTGACCGTGGCGGATGGGTCGGGGTTGTTTGGATTGAGCCACGAATTGTCGAACTGGCCGGTGGCGACCAGTTCCGTGCCGGCCTTCAGCAGCAGCGGCGTTTCGAACTCGTAGGTCCGCTGCCAGTTGGCGTCGTAGACCGGGACGGTCAGGATCGTCTTGCGGCCGGTGATCAGGTCTGTCTTCGGGTCGCGCTCGACCATCTCCAGCCGGAACGATTTGCCGCGGAGGTGCGAATGGGGCCGCACCGCGTCGATGTACACGTCGTGTTCGAAGTAGTACGTATCTTCCACGCGGTAGTGGTGATCGTACGGCGGAATCGTGAAGCGGCCGATCGGCTTGCGGAACACGGCCGTGCGCACTTCTTCTTTCGGCGGCTGCGCGGCCCAGCGGATGCCGACCATCGACTGGTCGAGCGTCGCCTCGCGGTTGTTCGGCGTGTAGTGCAATTCGTAGATCAGGTCGCTGTGGGGCGGAATGCGCACCGCCTGCCCGGCCGGGTAGACCTTGGCGTTGTACGTGTCGCCCGGGACATAATCGTTCAGCAGCACCCCCTTGTCCGCATTCAGGCCATACAGCGCTGTCATGCCGGCCAGCCCGCTGAACTGCTTGTTGCCCGTGGGGACCAGATGCAGCGCCACATGATGGACCACTTCCGCCTTGCCCGGCTTGATTTCGATGGCCTGAATCCACCGCTCCTCGGGCAGGTTGAGCTTCACGCGGAAGAACTGGTATTCGACCACGCCCGACTTGGGAACCAGAAATGGCTCGGGCATTTTGTAGACGAAGTCCGGCGGGCCGATTTTCCAACTTCCAGGCTTGGGCCACTGGATCGGCTTCGGCGCTTCGGCCTTGTTACCGGCGGGGGCATTTTGGGCGACCCAGTCGAGGATGATGGAAATCTGGTCGTCGCTGAGTCGCTTGTCGTTGCAGAGCTTTCCGAACTCCGGATTGAGGTAGCCGTGCCAGGGGGGCATGCGGCGCTCGGCAACCACTTCCGCGATCCGGGTGGCATTGTCGTAGGCGTCGTCGAAGCTCGAGAGTTCAAACGGGCCGACTTCCCCCTTGCGGTGGCACACTTGGCAGTTGGCCTGCAGGATGGGGGCCACGTCGCGGTAATAGGTGACCTTGCGCTCAGCCGGCCGTGCTGGCTGCCGTTCGATCGGGCAGCCGGAGGCGTGCGTTTCGGGTGTTTCGACTTTGCCCCCGGCCAGCACCGCGTCGAGTGCGTTGCGCAGGTAGTTCTCGGTCGGCTCGCGCAACTGGCCCCGCTTGTTGAACTGGTTATCGATGGCCCCCTGATAGCGTTTCTCCCAATTGGCGTCGAGCACGATCACTTCCGGCGTCACGCGGGCGTCGAGCAGATCGGCCAGCTTGTGATTGACATCTTCCAGCACGGGAAACGGAATGTCCATATCGTGGGCGAACGTGGCCATCTGGACGATGTTGCTGCCCTGGTTCGGGAACACCGCCAGGAACTCCACGCCTTGCTTGTGGTATTGAGCAAACATCTCCTGCAGCCGCGGTACGTAACGCTGGGCCACGGGGCAGTGCTCGCAGATGAACACGATGGCGAGCGCTTTCGTCCCCGGGCGCTTGAACTCGGTAAGCGAATGGGTGCCGGCGTAAATAGACTTGAGCTGCGGCCGATCGCTGGACTTCTCCGGCATCTTGATCGGGGCGGCGGTCACCACCGCAGTGGCACTCACCACCAGGGCGGCGCTCAAAGCCACGACGGCCGTCAGCGTAAGGACAAACGTTCGCATGGTTTGATCCAAGGTGCGGATTTAAGAGAACCAGAGGAACTGTGCCTATCCCGTACTCCCTCCCTGCGGGAGCGGGCCGGGTCGCCACGGCGACTCGCCTGCCGCGGGGCGACGGAGTCTTGGGTTAGGCACTAAATCTTCTCGACTGTTTCGACCGGAAAGAGCGCAAGCCAATATGTTTAGCGGCACAACTGCTAAGACCCACAGACTTTTGGCCAAGCGATTGTGCGGACTGGATTAACATGCGTTTGCACGGAATTTGCGGGATGTGCGAGCGGCGGTGCCCGCGCGGGAAGTCAGAAGGGCGGCCGCGAGCGACATAATCGCGCGGGTCGCGTGCGGGTGGCAGCGGGTGGAACGAATTGTTAAGAGTTCGCACCGGCGCCGCCGGCCACTCCAAACGAAAGTCCATCCCAAACGGGGGTCACACTCGACGGAAAAAGTCCACTCTGTTGCCAACGGAGAGAAGC
Source organism: Planctomycetia bacterium (assembly GCA_021413585.1). Lineage (GTDB taxonomy): Bacteria > Planctomycetota > Planctomycetia > Pirellulales > UBA7805 > JAIOPX01. The sequence continues at coordinate 10,180 of JAIOQB010000260.1, read as the reverse complement.
GATCCAAGCAGCGTAGTGCCGCTCTGTCATTTCAGGGGGAGTACCACCCGGCTCACCGCGCTCGTCACCCAGATGCGGACGAACTTGACCAACATCGCCGTCTCGATCCAGAAGTAAGCGACGGAGGAGGTAGCACAATCATCTCAGCCGGTCTGACCGGCCGCCGCTCTAGGAAAGCGGCCCTCCGGACGATCCGTTCCTTCTAGCCTGCCAGGTGCCCAGTAGAGAGACATGGCCTTTCATATCCGAGCCCCCTCATTTTGGCGCCCCATCGTCCCGCCGGCCGTACGTTTTCTGAATCCATTCATCCATGGACCGTTTTCTAACATGACGGCGCGTTTGTACCCAGCTAACACGCGTCGGTCACATCGACCGAGATCGGCCGTAGCCGCCGGGACGTTGACGTTCACCACCGGAACGATCACATCACGCATGAGCCGGGAAGCGGGCAGGAGCGCAGTTTGCTTCTAATCGACCTTTGCATCGGTGAGGGGCCACTGGGCAATGGGGCGGCCGTCACGTCGCCACCACGAGCCAGCTTTGTCCTGCGGCCAGCCGGGAGGCGAGTCTTCCCACGTTTCCTGCCGGCCATACGGAGTCAAATCGAGCAACTGCAGCGTGGGCAACATGGCCTCGATCCCGCGCCATTTCGTTTCGTACGTCTGGAACACCTGATCGCCCGCCTTCAAGTAGCAGCGGAGGTCGCCGCCGTCTCGGGTCTTCAGCGCGTCTCCGGAGTCGGCGGTCGAGTACCACGGCATCGTCCAGCCCATGAAATCCCGGTACGCGATAATCTCATTGAGCGGACCGCTGCTGAAGACGGCGTAAGTAACGTCGCGTGCTTCGAGATAGGCGCGGACTTGGGCGTCCAAGGCCGTCTGGCTGTGCGTACATCCCTCGCACTGCTTGGGGTGTGGCGCGCCTTTCTTCCACATGAAGAAATAGACGATTAGTATGCGCCGGCCTCCAAACACGTCGCTCAGAGGAGACGGGCCGTTTGGCCCCACGACAGTGACGTCGTCCATCGGCGTCATCGGCAGACGTCGGCGCGCGGCGGCCAAGGCGTCGCCGGCACGCGTATGCGCCTTCTCCCGGACCAGCAGTTCCGCACGCGCCCGCTCCCACACATCACGAGTAACAATATTCGGCGATGTCGGTTCTGTCATGGCGCTCTCCAGTTGGGCCTATCGACCCAAGGAACCGGGTTGGCGGACCAAAAGGGGCAGTGTATCACCAATAGGCCGCGGGTGGTGGGATTCCCAGGGCCTCGTGTCCACCTCAGCCCCGCCGCGCTGCCTCGATGGCAGCGATGTCGATCTTCCTCATGGTCATCATCGCCTGAAAAGCGCGCTTTGCCTCAGCGCCACCCGCCGCCAGCGCGTCGGTCAGCGTACGCGGGGTGATTTGCCAGGAGAGGCCCCAGCGGTCCCTGCACCAACCGCACTGACTTTCCTCGCCGCCATTTCCGACGATCGCATTCCAGTAGCGGTCCGTCTCCTCCTGCGTGTCGGTCGCGATTTGAAAAGAGAACGCCTCGCTGTGCTTGAAAATCGGCCCGCCATTGATGCCGAAACAGGGAATCCCCACCACGGTGAACTCAACCGTCAGCACATCCCCCTGCTTGCCGCTCGGGTAGTCGCCGGGGGCCTTGTGAACCCCGGTCACTTTGCTATCGGGAAAGGTGGCGGCATAAAATCGCGCCGCCGCCTCAGCGTCCTTATCGAACCAGAGGCAGATGGTGTTCTTTGGCTTCATGTTCGTGTGCTCCGCGGATTCCTGCATTTATGGACGGACCTATACTCATATCCAAGGTCCGATACTCATGCAAGGGGCACGCTGAACTGAAGGTGCCGCGCTGGTCACCACTGCAAGCCACACGTCGCGTACAATCCGCTTAGCGTGAAGTCGCTCGGCGTATGCCGCATGCTATTGGTCGACAGAGAACCAATGTCGAGAGGCAGAACATTGGTGCTGGTCTCATACGTGGAGAACGGGTTGACATAGACCGCGGCCTTGAAGCCGGCTTCCAGACTCAAGACATGAACCTTGCCCAACGGACGGGTGTATCCTAAGCCCAGTTTGGCATCGCTGGCATAGACAACCTGCATCACGCTGTCGCTGCTGATCCGCTCGCTGTCGACCCTGTCGTCGTAGACCCCCGAGAAGGCGTACTGCGCGGGCTGCATCCACCCCTCCAGAATTGCGCCGCTCAATTGGCCCATCAACGTAAATCCATGAGACAGGTTGTACTGCGTGGAAAAACCCAGCCGTGGTCCCACGCCCGTATAGGTCGACGTGTTGTTCAAGCTTATGTACTTAAGGCCCGGGTTGGCAGGGGCCACGACCGGGGGCACAGGGTCGATGTTCGGGTCGTTAAAAAACGTCGAGATCAGTTGCTCTCTCAGCCGGACGAAGGACAAGCCCGCGAATAGTCGAACCTGCGTGTTCGAGCCAATGCTCAGCGTCTGGCCCACGTCGAGATTCACCATGTCGTAGTCAAAGTCCACTTGTGCCTGCGCCGCTTTGAAGTGGAAAATGCCAACCTCGTTGGCCGTCTCGGAAGTGGACGGCCCTGTTTGGTTGAAGGGAGAAATCCATTGCGTGTCGAGATCGCTCACGGCCACGGAAGCCGAGTCGCTGCTCCGCAAATGTTCCCAGTTGGCCTGGATATCTTGGCCGGAGCAGGGAAGGATACGCCGGGCACCCACGCTGAAGCCGGGTTGGTTTTCCGGATCGAGCGCCTGAACGGCCCACTGGGGATTTTGAATCGGGAGAAAAGTCGTGATGGTGGCGTAGCCCAAGTTGTCGGCGCCGGGTCTCAGATACAGGAAGCCCGCACTCAATTGAAAACCAGGATCCAGATTGGGAACATAGACCGACAAAGGGACGCCGGCGGATGATGGAGCGTCATCATCCGCGTCGGGGGTCTCGGGCACGGATTCAATATGCTGGTCCGAAGCAACCCGATCGGATTCGGCCCCTCGCGCCAAGCTCGGCGCTGTCATCAACAGTGCAGCCGTACAGAGTATCAACCAGCGGTAAAGTTTCATCATGGCACCCTTTGGCTCCCGCGCCTTGAATGGACGTGCAGCAAGAATTTTAGATGACGAGCTAATCGGCGTCGGGCCAATCGGCGCTGAGGGGGCGGAATATCCATAATTCGACGCGATCAGTAAAGTCCAGACATGCCCCGACTTGCTAGCAAGTCAACAAAGCAGGATAACCCACTGACCGACCTTCTCCCTGACGGCACAGGCGGTTTAACGCCATGACCAACCCTGCCCAATCTCATCTATCTGTGCTAGCTTTACTATTCACTTAGGGGGCAGTCGATAGTTGGAAGGCGGTATTTTGAATTCGGTGCGCCATCGCGTTGGGTCACTCAAAGAGGCAGATATCGCATGGGAAGAATGTTTGAAAAGCGCAAGCAGTCGATCTTCAAGACTGCTGCGCAGAAGTCGAAGCTGTATGCCAAGTACGGCAAGCAATTGTACGTGGTGGCCAAGAATGGCGTGCCCAATGTCGAAGCCAACCCGGCCCTGCGCAGCATGGTCGAAAAGGCCAAGCGGGAGCAGGTGCCCAGCCATGTGATTGAAAAGGCGATCCAGAAAGCGAGCGGTGCTGGGGGCGAGGACTTCCAGTCGGCTCGTTACGAAGGCTTTGGCCCCGGCGGATCCCAGGTCATCGTCGATTGCTTGACCGACAATAATACGCGCACGATCTCCGAGGTCCGCAATTGCTTCACCAAGACGGATTCCAAACTGGCCGCCAATGGCTCCGTCGCCATGTCGTTCGACCATGTGGCCGTTCTCTCCTTTAAGGGAGACAACGAAGAGCAAGTCATGGACGCGATGTTTGCCGCGGACGTGGCCGTCGAAGAGGTCGAGAGCAAGGATGGCCACATCACGATCTTCGCCCCGCCCGCCGAACTCTACAAAGCCAAGACGGCCCTGCTGAAGGCCTTCCCGGATGTCGACCTGGAAACCCAGGAGATCACATTCCTGCCGCGTGCCACCAAGACCCTCAGCGCGGAAGACCAGGCCCAATTTGAGAAGTTTCTCGAAATGCTCAACGACTGCGACGACGTGCAGGAGATATATCACGACGTCGCCTTTCCCAGTTAGCAGGCCTGAGACGTCCCAGCATCGCGCCGCGTGATTACCTGGAAGGCCTTTGGCGGTCGAGCTTGCGGCTGGAGGAGTCTCTGATTTTCTCGTGGGACGCCGACATGCCCATCATGGTCGACCTATCGGGGCGCCGGCCCCGCCTGCGCATCTACGCCGAGGCGGACAAAGGAGGACAAGACCGGCTGTTGCCGATGACGCCCGACTTCGCCGAGTTCCTGCTGAAGACCCCGCGGGTGGACCGGCAAGGCCTGGTGTTTCCGATCATGGGCCTTACCACCCGCCAGCCGATCACCCCAAAGCGAGTGTCGCGGATTGTCTCCGCGATCAAGCCAATAACAATGGCGACGGCGACAGTAGACGCGACGATCTTATCGAGGCCGGAAAAAGCATCGTAGCGGCCTGAACTCAATCGGTGGCGCACTGTTGCCTGGAAAGGAGATGACGAGTCAGGCGATCCTATTGGCGCCGTCGCCGAGATACGTCCAGATGCGGCCCGTCTTGCACTTGCCCCGGCCGTCGGCCGTGGTGAGGCCCCGCTCCTGCACGGGAACCGTCGTGTCGTCGGTGTGGATCACGCGCGATTGCTTGATGCGCCCGATCCTCAGGTCCACCAGCGGCCGGGCCAAGTCGCCGCCCCCCTGCATCCAGGCGCACATCGTGCTCCGCGCGATCTGGACCCCCTGCCGGGAGAAGATCTTTTCGAGCCGATAGAGCGGCAGATGGTCTCCCAACTTGCTCGTGACCACATAGGCCAGCAGGCCCGGCCCCGGCAACCCCTTCTCGATCGGCTGCGGCGGCTTGGGCGCCGCCGCGATCTGCGGGTTGTAGCCATCCTGCTCGCACTTCGGGCAGGCGTACTTGGGGCGGACGTGCTTGAGCACCTGGAAGCTGGCCGGGAAGTACTCGAGCTGCTCGCTGATGTCCTGGCCGATCCGTTGCCGCAGCTCGCCGCAGCAGGGGCACGGCTTCTCGGCGTCCGGCAGGTCGTGCTCGATCTCGATCCGCGGCAGCGTGTCGGGCAGTTGCTGCCGGCCGTGCTTGTGGCGGTTCTTGATCCGGCGGGTGGTCAGTTCCTCGCCCGCCTCGTCCAGCGGCATCTGGTCGATCAACTGGCCGAAGAGCAGCAGTTGCCGCGGGTCGAAGCGCTCGCTGCGGGGACCGTAGTAGCGCCGCAGGATGGCCAGGATGGCGGCCTTGTGTTCCGCTTCCATCGCGGCCATGCGCTCTTCAAGCGACTGAATCCGCTCGGCCGCTTCATGCCTCACACGTTCGATCACTGCCTCGCGCTGAACAAGAAGCTGTTTCAGCAACTGTGGATCGTCGGGCAACTCGGCAACTTCGATGGGGGCGTCCTTGCTCATGCCCTATTAGAACACGCAACGGTTGCAAAGGTTCCGCGTGGCAAGAAAACGTTTCACGACGCGCGCCGCGCCGTCAGTTTCATTCCGCTCAAGAGCCGCATGAGCTGCGCACTGTCGATGTTGACAGACTTCGCGCCGCTGGCCGGGAATTGAAACGTGCCCCGCTCCAGGCGCTTGTAGTAGATCGCCAGGCCATCGCGGTCCCACCAAAGGATCTTCACGCGCTGCGCATTGCGGTTGCGGAACACGAACAGGCTGCCTGAGAGCGGGTTTTGGCCCAGGAAGCTACGGACCACTTCGGCCAGGCCGTCGAAGCTCTTCCGCATATCGACGGGCATGGTGGCCACCCAGACCTGGACATCCTTCCCGGCTGATACAGTCCCGATCACGATGCGGCCTCCTGCTGCGGCGCCGATTCCAGGGCGCCGATCAATTCGGCCAGCCGGGCAGCGGGCATCGACTCCGACAGGAGGAGTCGTCGTCCGCCGCGAAGCTCAAGCACGATGCCGGCTGGCTCCGGCGGCTGATTGCCGCCGAGCACCACGGGCACGAATGCTCGCCGGGGCGTTGGGCGACGGACACGTCGCCGCTTCCGGCTGTTGCTGGACATCGAGCGTCGCGGCGACCGCTCCGCGTCACGCTGGGCAATCACCCGCCGCCAGGCATAGAACGATGGCTCGCGGAGCTTCTCGCTACGGCAGAACGTCCGGATGGAATGCCCGCCATTACGCTGCCGTCCCAGCACCCGCCGCCAAAAAGCCTCCCGCTTCGCGTCTCGAATCTTGTTGGCCATCGCGTGTCCTCCTGTGTGGGTTGGCGATGGTCAAATCTTGACGGCCCTCGGCGAAAAAACGAAGATGCAGATGGCGGAACGGACACGCTCAAGTCAGTGGAATAATTGCTCCTCCCTACTTCGGATGAGGCCGCACGAAGGAGGACAGCATACAACACAAGGCACCGCGTCCAAACCAGCCGCAATCGCGGCGGCGATTCGATGGCTTCCAGTCCGGGAAAAATAACCATCGTCGTCTTTCAACACCAACCACGGCCGGATTATCACAGCCGGGGTAGGGTGCCGCCATCACCCCAACTTTCGTGCATGAACCAACATGACGGCACCCTGGTACGTGTAATCTTCGCACCGCTCGATGGTAAACCCGGCTTCGCGGAGCATTTCGCGGTAATTGTCGGCAGAATGTCGTCGCGCGATGGTGTGCTCGATTCGGATATTAACCTCGCACAACTTGTCGTAGTCATCCTGCAAGCTATCGAACAAATTCTGGCTCATCAGCCACGTTTTTATATTCGCCAACAATAAATCAAGTGAAATCGCCGAGTGCGTCGTCGACAAGCCCACAACGCCGCCAGGCTTCAAGACGCGATTTACCCCCTTCAGGCACGCAAGTGGATCGTCCAGGCCGTACAACACGTTGACGAGAATGACCGCGTCAAAAATTCCATCCTGGATACTGCGCAAAGTATGCAGGGTGTCCGCCGAGCCTTTTACAATGCGATGCTTGGCAGCGTCGAAATGTCGGGCACGCAGATGATCGATCATCGTCGCGTTCTTTTCCAGGGACACCACCGAAAACCCCCTCTCCAGCAGCACTCCTGTGGAGTTCCCGGTGCCAGCCCCCACATCGAGCACCATGGCGGCCGAAGCGGGGACCACCGAGGCCACGTCGCTCAAGAGCTTTTGATAAGGGGGATAGCCCGTCAAGATGCGATCATACGCGGACGCATAGACGCTCCACATCTTGTCGTCGTTGATGCGCTCTTCGAGTAGCCGTTGGAATAGTTCCCAGTCCAACTGCTGCAAAAGCAACGAAACATTCCAACCGCGCAGGCTTCCTTCAATATCATGCAATTGCGTTGCAACCTTCAACATCCGCACGTCACCATAGCGGGCGGACTGGTAAACCAATGGCTCGATGTCGCAGGCGGGCATTTCCCCATCGTTGACCCGGCGAGAAAATTCGCGCGCGTGATTGAACACGGCGTCGTAGTTCGCAAGGCGGGCAATCAACTCGTTGACGTGGCGATACTGCAAGATCGGCGCGATCTCCGAAAACACCAGATCAAAGGCGATATTCCAATCCAACACATTGAGGTTCGTATCGAGCCAATACGTAGGCGTGGTGTAGTAAACCGATTGCCGCAGCACCGGCCGCAACTGCTCATACCACAGTTCCATTCCCGGAGGCGCCTCGGAGGCGCCGATGATGTCGCTATGTTCGTCGACGAGCTTGCCCACTTTGTCTTCGATGTCGCCCTGTTTTGGGCTGGTGGGCGGGGGCAGAGTCTCCTGTTGGAACGACCGCTTGCGCAGGCCGAGCGTGACAATTTCCTTGCGTATCCCCAGGCACGGAGGGCCAAGCGACGCCGTCAGCGGGACCACTTCGGACCGGCGGTATGAGGCATAGGCAATGCCCGCCAAATCGCTGGGTATCTTGAACCCCTCGCAATCCTCATAGATGACGAACGTCCGGCTCCGACTCAGGCCTCCCATGAACAATCCCAGTTCGAAGAGCACGTTGTCGCGTGGCGCTGGGCCCACCTTGCCCCGCGCGTTCACAGAGTCATCGGGAGTGAAAACCAATACGGCAAAGTCAAATTTGTCCACCTGCGAGGTCAGTCCTTCGAGAAATGCCTGACCCTGGTGAAAAAAGAATTGGTTCCAAACAATGACGTCGCATTTGTCTACCAACGCCGCCTGGATTTCCATGGCGACGTCAATGCCTTCCGAAGAGGAGCCAATGAATACCAGCGGTCGCGACGGACCATTTTGCGTTGTTGCCATGCGGTGATTCTCATGTTCAAAGTTCAACTGACATGGGATCAGCAGACGCAGGCGGTTCCGCGCTCCAGCCTGAGTTCTCCGATCATCGCCCCACGCCAAAGATCCAGGTCCTAACCACCGCCTACGTCTTTTCCGTCTGGCATATTTCCGCTAGTTTTGGATGCATTCGCTGCATGCCGACCATCGTCTTTCCGACTCCCATCACCACGCCGCCGCGTCCCAGCGGCTGGAATTCCATTTTCTCATACATCGGCCGGTGCAATTCCAGGCATTCCAGCAGGACACTTTCGGTATTCAGCCGGTCGGCCTCACTGACCGCGAACTCAATAATGCTACGCCCGATTTCCGCCCCGCGATACTCAGGCGCCACGATCACGCGGCTCAATTCGGCCCACGGCCAAATGGACTTAAATGCCTTGGTCATTTCATCGTTTAGCGGTAGCGTGAGAAAAATAGGCAGTCGAAAGTTGACCAGTTCCGACTTCCTTCTTTCCAACAACTTCTTTAGTGAATACGTCGTGGCCGAGCTGTTTGTCCAGTGCTTATAGCGGTCATCGTAGTTGCGAGTCATGATCAGGCGAGCCGTGCCCACCAACGTTTGCGAGCCGTCGGGTTGGGCTACAAAGGCGCCAAAATGGTTTGACCAGCAATCGCAACCGTCCAACTCCATCAATTGCTCGATGTCCATCGCATCTTCGCTTAAATATCCCATGACGCGATAAACGGCATAGCGAAGCTTGAACGCGTCGCGCAGCTCGGCTTGACTGTTAATCGCGCGAATTTTAAGCCCGCTTGGTTCTGGGCATTTCGCGGGGCGCGAGTAGTATCTCGCACGGTCGATCAACAGATTCAAGGCCGCCAACAGCTTTCTCAAGTTACAACGCTTGTTCAGCATGATGTCGACGTCGGGCACCCGCCGGTCGTCATTGCCCACTGCCAAAGAGAGATAGTGGTGGTCTGCGTACTCGTCTCGCAAACACTTCATCGCCGAGGTCGCGCGCCATTCGACACGCCAGGAGTCGTCCGGATCGAGCAATGCGTCGGACAGTAGTATGACGGCGGCGCAAGGCCGCTCGCTGAACAATTGGTTGAGTTTCGCTTCCGCGCTTTCCAGCGAAGTGGTGTAAAGCACTTCAAACGTGCGCACACCGGTTGGTAGCGACTTCGCAATCGACGCTTCGGCCTGCGACAATAGACTGGGCCAGAGGACGCGCGTGTCGACGTCTTTCAGATATACCAAGACAGTCAATTCCATCTGACCAGCCCCCATATTGCGACCTTGCCATCGCGTTGGAAAAGAAAGTGGAATTGCAGCGTGGGAATGCGATGCCGCCTGGCAATTAAATATCGATTAGAACGATTGGAATTGGAAACTTCAAGTCTTCGCGGGACAAAAGAGCCGCACATCGCGCAGTCGCCTCATGGCATTTAATTCAGAATGCCATCGACCGGGCTACGCATCGAATGTGGATTCAAACAGCACCGTGCCGGTCGCGTCATGCACGGTTTCTTGGAGGCGCGGGCCGTCGAACTCAAGTGTCATGTAGCCTTGGAATGCCCCCATTTTTAGTACCAGGGGTTATGAGAGTACGGGTTGGGTAACGGGTAAGCCTCCTGCAGGAAGTCGGTTGTGCTGCTGGAGCGTAGGCTGAGGCGTAGCCGAAGCCGTAGCGGAAGTAGCACAACCGGCGGCGAACTCAGCTGGGGTGCGATAACCAAGAGCACTGTGGGGCCGATGGTGGTTGTAGTCACTACGCCAATTCGCGGCCAGCGACTGGGCGGCCGCCACGTTCTCGAAGACCTCGGCGTCGAGCAGTTCGCTCCGCAGCCGACTGTGAAAGCTCTCGGCATAACCGTTCTGCCAGGGCGAGCCAGGCTCGATGTACAACGTC
>JAIOQB010000259.1 GCA_021413585.1 Planctomycetia bacterium | reverse complement strand
CGGATACTCCTGGGCACTGAACGTGGTGAACGTGCCCAGGATCGTATGCTTGTGCGTGACCGCGTCCCGATGAACGTGATCGCACAGCACCATGGCGAGGCAGTAGGGGTCGGTCATTATTTCACCCGCGTTTGTCGCGGCAGGAGCCTGGAATAGACTCCTCGCGCGGTGTGAAAAGCCTACTCCAACGCGGCCGCGCCCGTCAAACGGGGCTTCTACAAACGGCGTCTACTTCCCCCCGCGCCACGCTGCCAGATTCTGCTGCTCCTGGTCGTAGTCCAAGCCATCGCGGAGGCACCAGGTTTGCGGGCTCAGTACGCCGTTTTGGAATTCGATCTGGTTCACTTCCGCCTCGACGCGGGGGTCGCGGGTGGACAGCGACGGGGGCGAGGCTTGGATCTCGATGTCGGTGAGCGCCTCGCGGGCGAGCGTGCCGGCGGCTACGGCGTTGCGAACCACGCGCCACATGACGGCCAGGTCGTCGGCGATCATCTCCGCTTGCAGGCGTGCGAAGAGCCGCATGGCCGGGCCTTCGGCCACCAGTGTGGACGCGTAGTTCGAGTTGCTGGCGTCGGAGGTGAGCATGAACTCGGGCATGACCAGCCGGCTGGCCACTGCCCGCAATTCGGCCTGCAGCACGGTGACGAAATTGCCGGCGTCGAGCCCGGCGGCGGGGAAATCGTAGTCCAAGCCGGCCGGCGCGTCGAGGATCGTGCCCGGCGCGTAGTGGCGCAGGTGACGCGTCGCGCCGCTGGCAGGACTAGAGGACGTAGCGTCGGCCCCGTCGGAGACGAACCGTTGCACGGTGGCGCCGCTGGCGCCGGTGTGCTTGCGGATCAGGGCGATCGCCGCCTGGATCTCCGCCACGGTGCTCATGTTGCGGAGCAGCTTCTCCGCCCGCCGCAGATTCTTCTCCACTGGATAAAACAGCGGCAGGCCACGGCGGACGTTGTCGTCGACGTTCGCTCGGCGGTGCTGCACGTCGGCCGCGTCGACCGGCCGGCCGTCAATGAAATAGGCCAGCGGCGTCTCGACGTCGTCCGGCTCGGTGAGCACGCCAAACCGGGCGGCCGGGTTGTCGCGCAGCTCCATCGGCGTACACACTTCGTCCGGGTCGACAAACCGCACCTGCGTGCGGCCATCTTCGGCGACGAAGAACCGCAAGAACGCTTCGCCATCGCGATCGCGGCGGCGGACAATCTCCTGCTGGCGGTGGTGCCAGCGGCTGTCCGTGATGAACTGATCGAGCACGCGCTGCACATCGAGCGCGAGCGTGGGCGACGCGGCGGCCGACTTGTGCGCGGTGGCGCGATACGTGTGCCCGGCGCCGACGATGTAGCTGATCCGGTTTTCATGCCCATTGATGGCGAACTCGTTCGTCGCGGCCAGCCGGCGGCAGCGGTGGCGAAGGTCGCGAAGCTGATCTTCCGTCTGCGGCAGGGCATCGCCCGCGTAAGGTCCGCCGCCGCCGCCCGCCAGCGGTGCCCAGGCTCCGCCGTCGTCAAAATACGGCTCGCGCGGATCGACGAACGAATCCCACAGATCGCCGCACGCCTCCGCCAGACGATGGTGGAGTTGGTCGAGGAGGCCGGTGTTGTTGGTTGATGGTCGTTGAGTCATGGTTTGGGGTCCTATAGTGTGTGGTTAAGTTGTGCAGTTAGTTTCCAAGTTCAAGCAGGATCCGCTCGACGCATGGCCCTGGCACTGGCAAAGCCAGTGGCACACGGACAAAAGGCGAAAACCAGGGAATGCATTGCCGGTTGTGCCGCGTTGAATCTCACCCCTGCACCAGCCGATCCCCCAACCCATCGTCGGGCATCGAGCTGCCGAGGATTTCATTGGCCACGCGCACGGCCATCTCCAACGCGTCGGGTCCGTCGTCGTGATCGGCCAGGGGAAACTGCCGCAGTTGCTCCACCAGCAGCCGTGTCGCAGGGCTGTGCGCCTTGAACCGCAGCCGCCGCAGCGCCAACAGCGGCCCCAGCCGCCGGATGCGCACCAGCTTGCTCACCCGATTGTGAATCTGCCACGGCTCCGCGTCGCGCAGCCGCTGCCGGCGAATCTCCTCATGAAACTGCGGCGCCAGCAGATCCTGATACTGGTTCGCTTCGATCGCGAACCGGTCCGGGGCGAAGCGGCGATACAACTCGACTCCTTCGGCCACCATTTGCGGCGTGGCGCGGCGAGCCAGGTCTGCCTCGACGTACATGACACCCGCCGCGTCGACCGCCAGCATGACGAACGCCGAATAGTCCGACCGCCGCGCGTCTTGCCCTTTGCTCGGATCGAGCGCCATCGTCTTCACGCGGGGCCGCGAGGGCCAGTCGTCGAACCACAAGTGATCGCCAAAATACTCTTCGGGCCACTCGCAGCGCTCCGGATCGATGGGCGAACTCTGCTTCTCGCGCTCGAATGCGCTGCGGCCCGACTCCAGCCGCATCGCCATCAGGGTGTACAGGTCTTCCTCCTCCGGCCACAGCACCTGGGCTCCCTCGTCCATCAGCGCGCGGTGGGCCAAGTAAAACGCGCGGGCGGCGGCGCGGCTGTCCGGGAGTTCCAGATTGCAGTAAATGTCGTCCCACTGTCGCCACAGCGGCATGTTTGACGGCCAGCGCTCGATGGAGCGGAATGTGCGCGAAGTCCAGCCGGGCGTGCGGGTCAGCTCCAGGGCCAGCGCGTCGTGATGCAGCGCGGTGGCCAGATTGACCACGTTCGTGCGGCGCGTGCCCGCCTTGAGCAGCGTGCCGTGGAACCAGCGGCGGCTGTGGTCGCGCTGCAGAGCCGAGTCCATGTGTTGGTCGTTCTGCAAATCGTCGCACACGATCAGCGTGGGACGCGTGGCGCGGCGCCGCCGGCCGCGGATCCGCTGACCCGTGCCAAACCCTTCGATCAGCACACCATTGCGCAATGACAACCCACTGCGCCGCCACACCTTGCCGCGGCGGGCGGCGTCGGGATACGCTTCGCGCAGCAGACGGTTGTCCATCAACTCGGCTCGGACGTTTTCCAGATGGGCATACGCCTGCTGCGTGGTGTCGGAGACGATCCAAATATACGGCTCGCGGCGCTCCACGGCGGCGCACAGCACGTATGCCAGCGTGGCGATCGTGCTCTTGGCGCTGCCGCGGGGGCCAAGAATATTGAGCTTCGAGCCCCGCGCGCGGTGCAAGCTGTCAAGCTGTTCGGCCAGCCAGCGATGCATGGCCGACGGCGGGAGCAGAAAATGATCCGGCAAATAGCGTCGGCCCCAATCGAGCAAGCCCAGTTCGCCCGCCGCGGCACCGGCTGCGCGCTCCGCCCGCCGCCGCCGCGTGACGAATGTGGAATGGATCACCCGCCGCAGGTCGCCACGCGGCCGACTCAAGCGAGTGCCGTTCGACAATGTGCGTCGTCGCTTCATATTCATCACGCCGCGCCCCACCTTCCAAAAGCCGATAGCTGACAGCCGATAGCCGACAGCCCCTAATTCACTCCTCCTCCCGCAACACCTCGTCAATCAACTTCGCCAGGTCGGCCTCAATCCGATCCCGCCGTTCGCGCTCCGGGACATGCACCAGCACGAGGTCGAGGATGCGGGCCAGCGCCTGCTCGACATGCTCGGCGGTGACGACAGTCGGTCCGCGGCGGCCGTAGCGGTCGGGATGCGTGCGCTCGAGAAACCAGGCCGCCGCCTGCCAATGCTTCTCGGCCAGTTTGACAATCTGCGTGAGATAGCGGATTTCGCAGTTCCGCTGCGTTTCGATCATTCGCGAGTAATAACCCGGATCGTCGTCGGCCAACCGCTCGAACTCGCCGGCCGAAATGCCCACGTAATGGGCCGCGGCCGCCGGCGCGATTCCCATCGCGACCAGCCCCAGTAGCATCTCGCGAGGTGCGTTTCGCGGCGCGGGCTCGGCCGGCATGCCGGAGTAATAGCCGTTCGTGGAGCCGTTGTGATTGGATTCGGTCAATCGAGCACCTCTTCTTGCCCCGCGGACGGTTGCGACCCACCAACGAATTCAAACGACACCACCGCCCGTCCCGGCGAGCCGAAGTAATTCGGCCGATACGCCCCACTGCGGCGCGAGCCGGTGCGCAACACCCTCGCCGTCCGCCAACGGGGCGAGCGCCGGCAATGCATGAGCAACCCAGGGTGACTGGCCGTGACGTTCAGCCGATGTCCTGCGGCCGCGTGCAATTCGGCCACCGCTTCGGCCAGTTGCATTCCGATGCCGATCCCCTGGTAGTCCGGCAGCGTCACCAGCCGCGTGATGCGCCAGTGATCGCGGCGGCCGATGACGGGCAGCGTAGCGCAAAAACCCACGGGCATGTCCTCCCACGTCGCCAGGAAACATCGAGCCGAGCGGCTTAGCGACCCGCTTAAATAGTGATGACTCGCAAACAATTGCCACGCCGCATGGTGGCAGCGAAACAATTCGAGCCGCACCGGCGGTCGCCGAAGCCGCCTCCGGTCGAGATTGGCGTCGATCACGCCGCGGGCCATGTCGAGCACCCAATCGGGCTCGAGCCAGCGGGCGATGTCATAATGACAACTGATCGCCACGAACCGGACGCGCACCTGGCCACGCCGGATCGCACGGGCCACGGCGGCAGATCCGACCCGCGCGACGTTGCGATCGACGACGCTGGTGAACTCGTCGAAGGCGACAACCGGGGCCGTTTCCGCCACGCCAGCGGCGAGCGCGCGTGCCAGGTCGCAGCGGAACTTCTCGCCGCCGCTGAGCACGGCGTACGGCTTGATCCACGACGGCGGGGAGCTGAAGCCCACGGCGACCAGCAGGCGGGTGATGTCGCGCGTGGGCATGTCGCCAAAGCCGTCGATCACCGCCCGATC
>JAIOQB010000128.1 GCA_021413585.1 Planctomycetia bacterium | reverse complement strand
ATTCTCCCCCAGGGAGATAGGGCAAGTAGATAGGCACCAAATATTAAAAAGGCGAATGCATTTGAAAACCAAGCACCTGTTCGCGTTGATCGTTTGTTTGCTGGCGTCAATTAATGCGACGGCCCATGCCGACGTGCGCCTCCCGCATGTGTTGTCCGATCACATGGTGTTGCAGCGCGGGATGCCGATTCCCGTTTGGGGCTGGGCCGCGCCGGGGGAATCCGTCACGGTCTCGCTGGCCGACGCCAAGGTTTCGACCAAGGCCGACACCGCAGGGCATTGGCGCGTTGACTTGCCCGCCATGAGCGCCGGCGGCCCGCACAAGTTGACCGTCGCTGGCACGAACACACTGACGCTCCAGGACATCCTCATTGGCGAGGTGTGGATCTGCATCGGTCAATCGAACATGCAGTTTCCGCTGATCTCGACTCAATTCGGCAGGCGAGACATCGGCCAGGCGGCCGACCCGCAATTCCGCATCTGCTTTCCAGGAGGCAACGTCGCCGGCCAGCCGCAAACGGAAGCCAGCGCCGCTTGGGTGGCCAGTTCGCCCGGCGCCGTGGCGAGGTTTTCGGCCGTGGCGTATTACTTTGGCAAAGAGCTGCGCGCGAAGCTGGGCGTGCCCGTCGGTGTGATCCATTGGTCGGCCGGCGCGATTCCGATCGAATCGTGGACCCCGGCGGTCGGCCTCAAGCTGATTCCTTCACAGGTCAAGATGGCACGCATCGCGGAGCAGGCGGACGCCGACTACGTCAAGCTGCGCGAGAAGATTCTCCAAACGTGGAACGAAAAAAAACTGCAGGCCATGGCCGACAAGAAGCCGGCGCCACCGATGCCGCCGGTCGACGACCGGATGGTGCAGCGCGGCTGGATGCCGACCGGTCTCTACAACGGCGTGATCCATCCGATTGTTCCCTACGGCATCCGCGGCGTGGTGCTCTACCAGGGGGAAGCGAACAACGGCCAGGGGATGGAGTATCTTGAGAAGATGCATGCGCTGATCGATGGCTGGCGCAAAGTTTGGGGCCAGGGAGATTTCCCGTTCCTCTACGTGCAGATTGCCCCTTGGGCCGGATACCCGGCGGGCAATGTGGAAGGAATTTGGGAAGCACAACTGGCCGCTCTCTCCATTCCCAACACGGGCATGGTCGTGGTCACGGACCAGGTGCCGAACCTCAACGACATTCATCCCACGCAAAAGCTGGAAGTCGGCCGGCGGCTGGCGTTGTTGGCGTTGGCCACCATCTACGGCCAGGACAAGCTGGTCCACTCCGGGCCGCTGTTCAAATCGGCCGCGATCGCCAGCGATACGATTCGCGTCGAGTTCAATCACGTCGGCGGCGGACTGGCGACTCGGGATAACAAAGCGCCCAATTTCTTCCAGCTCGGCACGGCGGACGGCTTCGTCGACGCGGAGGCCAAGATCGAAGGCAATGCCGTCGTCGTTTCCAGCAGCAAGGTGCCGCACCCGCTGTATGTTCGCTTCGGCTGGAAGAACACGGCGCAGCCCAACCTGATCAATAAGGAGGGCTTGCCCGCTTCGCCGTTTCGCACCGATTGCGGGCCGGTGAAGTTCAGCACGGGGAGCCGGTTTGCCCGCCGTAAGCTGGTGCAGCTTACCGCCGACTTCGAGCCGGGAACGATTCGCTACACGCTCGATGGCTCGACGCCAACCGAGCAATCGCTGGCCTACACCAAGCCGATTGAGATCAACAAGACGACGACGATCAGCGCCCGGCTGTTTGCCGCCGACGGCCGCAGCAGCGTCACCTCGCACGCCACGTACACGCAGGTTGAACCCGTGACTTGGGAAGGCAAGACCCTCGCGCCGGGGATCGACTACGATTTCTACTTCGGCCGCTGGGTGACGATGCCGGACTTTGCGACGCTCAAAGTCGACCGCCAAGGGACGATCGACACGATCCGCCCGCTGGCATTTTCCGAGAGCTTCCTGGGAGCGCACCGCTTGCGCGGCTATCTCGATATCCCCACGGCGGGAGATTACACGTTCAGCTTCAAAGCGCTCGGCGGCGCGCAGCTGCGCCTCGACGGCAAGCTGATCGTGGACGATGAAGGGCTGCATCTCCCGGTGGAAAAGACCGGCCCGCGCGTTACGTTGACGGCGGGCAAGCACCCGATCGAGATCACATACCACGAAGGGGGCGCCCCGCCCAACCTCGCGCTGTTCTACACCGGCCCCGGCATAACCAAGCAAGAGGTTCCCGCCACGGCGCTATTTCACGAGGAGTAGCGGAGCTTCAGTCCGCGGGGCTGTTCCCGCACGGCCGCGGGGCGCGGCATGTTCGTCCGTGCCAGTTTTCAAATCTCAATAAACTCAGTCCGCTTCGTAACATTCCCCACGATGCGATGATTGCCCGTCAGGGCCCAATCTTGCAGCCGCGGGGGCATGCATAGCAGCAGCGTCAGGCCGGTCCCCAGGGTGAGCGGGCCGATGATGGAGCCGGGCAGGAAACGCGACAGCATCATATCGGCCAGGGCCACCAGCAGCGCGCAGCCTATCGGCAGCAGGGCCCGATCGAAGCCGGGGATGATCCAGCGGCGCGTGGCGATCCGCCCCAGCAGGCTGATCGGTGAACGGTATTCGATGAAGTAAACCATGGTTCGTCCCAGCGAGGCACCGACAATACCCAGTCCGGCCACGGCCGTGCAAAACACGTCGCGATCCTCGGTCAATAGAACATGGCCGGTCAGGGCCACCGTCCAACTTGCGGCCAGCCACGAGACCAACAGCGCTTCGCCCAGCGAAATCGAGGCGAAGGATGGTTGCGGACTGAGCTGCGTGAATGGGTAAGCGAGCGGCTTGGGCGGAGCGGCCTTCCCCGTCTTGTTTTTGAGCTGCGGCCCGACCACTTCCCACAGCCGCGGATTCACATCCCAGGCAAAACCGCGGAGCGATTTGGGAAGCCCCGTCAGCGCCACGCCGTACAACGCGAGGAGCACCAGCAGGCCGCTGAACGTCGCCGGGCCGAGCCACACCGCCAGGGCCAGCCCGTAGGCAATCGCATACGCCTGGGTTGTTGCCCCCATCACGCGAAACGGTTGCATGAGCATCAGCAAATAGGGAATCAGCAGCGCCGCTGCCAGCATGCCAAAGCTCGCTTGGGAGTCATGCAGCGTGATCGACCATGCCAGCAGAAGGACAACGCCGTCCTGCGGAACCAAATGCACCGGGCCCAGCGGCAGCGGCAGCCGTCCGTCCCACGGCGTGAGGCTCAGCCATTGTGCATAGTCGGGCCGATAGAAAGGATGCATGCCCGCCACGCGATAGCAACCGTAAACGACTAGCCCGATGACAAGCCAGCCATCTCGCGACTGATGAAGCGCCAGGATCAGCGCCCGCATTTCAGCGCTGTCCCACTGCTTCAGGCCCAGTCCGGCCGCCAACGTATGCGCCAAGATCTCGCACAGCACCAGCCCCAACGCATATATCGCCAGCACCAGTGGCGGCGGCAGCACCACGCGCATCCAATCGACCAGCATGCGCCACAATGTTCGCCGTGCTGCAGCCATCATCGTTCTCGCCCCCTCATCGCTGCCGACGTAAATACTGCTCGATGTTTTCGGCCGTTTTGGGGTTGATCAATTTCTCCAGCGCGCCGGCCATCGACTCCTGCCCGCCCGCTTGCTGGCGGAGTCCTTGCGGCGTGTCGTCGTAGGCGATCTGGCCGTCGCGGAGCACGAGCACCCGCTGGGCAATTTCATCGAGCAGCTCCGCCACGGGCGTGGTCAGCACGACGGTCATGTCGTCGCGGCCCGCCAGCCGTTGCAGCACGCTCTTGAGCGCCAGGATGCCGGCCGGGTCGAGGCCGCCGGCAAACGGCTCGTCCAACATCAGCACGGGGGCTTCGCTCACCAGCATCGACGCCAAGGCGATTTTCTTCTGCTGCCCGTTGGAATAGCTGGAGATGGGCCAATCTCCCTCCGCCGCCAGATCAAACAACTGCAGCAGCCGGCCGATGTGGTCGAGCAGCCGCTGGTCATCAATTTCGTACAGCCGGCCCACCGCGGCCAGGAACTCGCGCCCGGTGAGCGTCTTCGGCAGCCACGGATGATCGGGCAAGTAGCAGACGCGGCGGCGGATCGCCAGCTCGTCTTCGACCGTACTCTTGCGCCGGCGGCCGTCGATCTCGACGTAACCGGCTTGCGGCTGCAGCAGCCCCGCCATGACTTTCAAGAGCGTCGACTTGCCCATCCCGTTGGGGCCGACAATCGCCACCAATTGCCCTGGCGGGATCTCCAGATCGATCCCCCGCAAGACAGGGCGCACGCCATAATGCTGCACGACATTGACAACACGGATCATGGTGCGGTCATTGTAGCCCGCCGGTTTGCCGGTTCCTAGCGGCTCGCCGTGGCAAGGGAAAACGGCAGAATTCTGGAATAAACTATATCAGCCGCAGGGCACTAGCCCCCGGTTGTTGTGGCACCAACCGGGGGCTAGCGCCCTGCGGCTGATCGCTCGGCGGCGCGCATTTCCCGACGGTGCTTCGCCGCGCAGTGGTATACTGCGGGCATGGTCATCCCCCATGCGCAACTCTCGGCCGCGGCGCTGCGGGCCGTTGTCGAAGAGTTCGTCACGCGCGACGGCACGGACCATTCGTCGGTGGCGGGTCGGATTGAGACCGTGCTGCGGCAGCTTGCGGTGGGACGCGTGGAGTTGCACTTCGACGACCAGTCGCAGACGTGCAATATTCTGGCGGTGCAAGGCGGATCGCATCCTCGCTCAGGCGAGCGGGGCAGTTGAAATTGAAGTGCAATTGTTTGGCGGGGCAACGCGCTACCCTCCCCCAACCCCTCCCTGAAAGGGAGGGGAGTTACTACGGCATCGCTGCCGCCGAGTGCCGGGTGCCGGGTGCCTGGGGCTGAACGGAGCGCAGCAGAGTGAAGCCCCAGTCGCGGGCATCCCCAGCGCGCGCATCGCCCCCACTATTTCTTCCAAGAGCGCGAAGCCAGCACATTGCTCAGAATCACCGCTCCCAGCCCGGTCCAGGAGAGCACCTTCATTCCCGCGATCACAAGTTCCGTCACCGTCTCGTGGTTGTCCATCCAGGTGGAATATTCAGACGATATCAGCATCCCCAGGATGACCACCGTCAGGACGGCCACTCCCGCGGTATAGAACAACAGGATGCGGCGCGCTTGCGGACGGCGCGAGATGGCTGTCATGGCCACCGCCACTCCCAGGTTAAAGGCGTAGATTCTTGCCACCGACAAAATCAAATTCTCGTGCAAATACGCCGCGACCTGGACGCTTAAGACCAAGATGAGCATCAGCCCCACGCACATTGCTTCGAGCTTCTCGCTGCGATTCAGGATCCGCCGCCCGATGGGATGCAGCATCAGCCCCAGGTTGGCCAAAGGCACCGCCAGCCAGGTGCCGACCGCGAAAATGATGTATGCGATCAGCGGCGGCCACAGCACCCAGCCCCAGGTGGGGTTCGACGTGGCGACCGACATCGTGACCAGAAACGCCACGTACGCCCCCACGAGGAACATCATCTGGCGTCCGGCCGTCTTGGACTCCATCCACAAAAAATAGTTCAACATCCAGCGGTAGAACCGGTTGCCGCTCTTGAGGACTTCCAGATATCCGGACCGCGCGCTTTCGCTATCGGGATTGAGGCGCAGCGCTTCGCGAAAATGCAATTCGGCGCCGGCCCGGTCGTTCTGGTGCAGGCAGTTCCACCCCAGGTTGGCGTGCGTGGCTGGATTTTCCGCGTCGTGCAGCAGGGATGCCCGCAGCTCGAGCCGCGCGTCCTCCTTGCGTCCCAGGGCGCGCAGCGTTTTGGCCCGCGTGTTCAAGGCCCAGGTGTTGGAGCTGTCGAGCGTCAGCGCGGTTTCGGTCAGCGGCAACGCCTCCGTCCAGCGCTTCTGGTTGTTGAGCACGACGGCCAGCAGCGTGTAGTAGTCGGCGTCTTCGGGCTCGATGCGAATCGCTTCGCGCGCCGCGCTGGCCGCTTCGTCCAGATGGCCGCGCGCCAGCCAGACCCTGCCCAGCGTGTAGTAGCTCATCGCTTCGGTGGGGTCCAAGGCCACCGCCTGTTGGGCCGCCGCGGTCGCCTTGGCGTACTCGTCGCGGGCCAGCAGGCAATGCGCTTGCAGGCGGTACGCATCGGCGTCGTTGGGATTGAGCGCCAGCGCCAGAGCAATCTCTTGCTCGGCCAGCAGATGGCGGTTTTGCCGCACCAGCCAGCGGGCTCGTTCGAGGTGCGCGCTCATTTCAGCTTGAGATACCGTAGCACGTCGTCGTACGTGCCCCCTTCATTGGCATGCAGCGCGTAGTTGCGCGCGGTGGCAAACCATTCCTGCGTCGTGGGCTTGAGCCGCTTGGCCGCTTCCAGCAGATCGCGCGTCGTCAGGGGCTGCGAGCGCCCGCTCTTGAGCGTTTCGGTCAGCTTCACGTCGATCGCCTGATCGACCACCGCCTTGAGATCGGCCCCGGAAAAACCGTCCGTCTTGCGGGCCACCGCCGCGAAGTCGAGCCCGTCCTGCGGCTTGCCCAGGGCCAGAATCCGCAAGATCCCGCCCCGCGCGACCAGATCGGGGGGCGGAACGAACAGCACCTTATCGAACCGGCCGGGGCGACGGAAGGCGGGATCGACGTGCCACGGCGCGTTGGTGGCCGCCAGCACCAGCAGCCCGTCGTTGTTGCCGTCGAGGCCGTCCATCTCGGAGAGAAATTGATTGATCAGGTGCCGCCCGGCGCTGGTGCGCATGTCGCTGCGGCGGCTCCCCAGGGCGTCGACCTCGTCGAAGAACAGCACGCACGGGCGATGGGTGCGGGCCTTGTCGAACAACTCGCGCAGGTTCCGCTCGCTGGCGCCGATCCACATGTCCAGCACTTCGCTGATGCCGGCCGACAGGAAACCCGCGCGAATTTCCCCCGCGGTGGCCCGCGCCAGATGGGTTTTGCCGCAGCCGGGGGGTCCGTAGAGCAGGATGCCGCCGCCGATCTTCTTTCCCCAGGCGGCAAACAGCTCGGGCCGCTCCAGCGGATAGATGATCTTCAGGCGGATTTCTTCCTTCAGCGCGTCCATGCCGCCGACGTCGGTGAACGTGACGCGGGGCCGCTCCACCTCGACGGACGAATCGTCGGACGAGTCTTCATTGGCGCTGCGCAGCATTCCCTCGAATCGATCGGTTGGCTCGGGCTCGGCCCCCGGAGGAGAAACGCCCAGTTCCCGTCCCAGGTCCAAATCGACCGCCTGCGGGTCGACTTCCAAGGCCAGCTTGTAGCGGGCCACCGCCTCGGGCACCTGCCCCGCACAGAGCAGCAGCCTCGCGTACAACACCTGGGCGGCGGCCGGAGCGTTGGTTTGCTTGACGAGGTCTTCGACGAGGACCAGTGACTCGCTGTTTTTGCCCTGTTGGTGAAAGACCTTGGCCAGCTCGATCTTCAACAGCGGCTCGTGAGGAAAGCGTGCCAGCGCGCGGCGCAGCTCCAACTCGGCTTCGTCAAACCGGCCGGAACCCACCAGCGTGGCCGCCACATGCCGCCACAGCGGCAGATTGTCGGGGGAGAGTGAGAGCGCCTCGCGGAGCGTTTTTAGAACATCGTCATTGGCAGACATGGCAGTACTTCGCTGGCCGAAGTGCGAAAGCGTGGTTGGTGAAACGGGTATATCGTAGGCGAAAGGAGGGGATAAACCAACTGGCGGGGGGGTGTCCGTAGGTTCCGACAATCCGCACGTCGAGTGAAGGCCGCAACGCTGAGCTATATCACTACCAGGGTCGAGACATTGACAAATGTTCACTATTCGGTACAATGCCTACAGTGGGGTGATTTAAGGCTGCTTCAACCCTGCCGTTTCAGATATTTCCGTCAGACGCTTATGGGGGAGGAATCGCCATGATCCTCAGAATCGACTGTGGCCAGACTTTTGCGGACGACGAACTTACCCGGGGCGGCGTGTGGGCGGTCGGGCAGATTGTGCCGCTGGTATTGCAGCGGCTGGGCGTGGCGGAAAACGATTCGAACTCCGTGCATCGCCACGGGACCGAGCCATTGGCGCCGGCGGGGTCCGTTGTAGAAAGCCTTGTAGGGAGCTTCTAATAAGCGGTCTGTAAGGGACGCCGAGCCGAAAATCAAGTGAGTGGGTGCCTGGGGCAATGCCCCAGGCCCCTTTACCTAAACATTCTGCGGGTCCACTTAGGATCCAACTTCTCAGGAGCAACTTAGCATGCGTGCCTTATATGGCGTCATTGCTGCGGTGGCATTGGTTTTGACCGCTCCCTACGCCATCGCATGCAAGTGTGCGCCGCCCCCTCCCCCCAAGGAGGCGCTTGCCGGTTCGTCCGCCGTGTTCAGTGGCAAGGTGATTCAGGTGGAACAAAACGGCCGGCGCAAGCAAGTGACGTTTGAAGTCGATCGGGCGTGGAAAGGAGTGGATGCCGCGCGGGTCGTGGTTTCCACGGCCACCGATAGCGCCGCCTGCGGCGTGTCGTTCGAGCAAGGGAAGAGCTACCTGGTTTATTGCCACGGTCAGGGCAAAGAACTCTCGACCAGCCTCTGCACCCGGACGAAGACCCTCGATTCGGCCGACGAGGATCTCAAGGACCTGGGTGAAGGGCAACGTCGTTGAGCGTGGCGACACCGGTTCATTGACCCGCCGGTGCGGGACGCCACGCTGTCGCCCCGTGCTTCGCCGCGGCCGGCGCTTGCGGCGCAAAATCGTGCTTCGCCGGGTTCTTTAGCCGCGGGTCCACGCCATAGACGCCATCAGTCTCTTTGGTCGGCAGTTTTGGCTGGCTCGCTTGGGGGCGATCGTCGCAGTACCAGAGATTGCTGCGGAACGCGAAGGTCTCGGGTTGCGTCTTCGGTCCGATGTTCACGGCCGATTGCACGTCGTGGCTGCTGAACACCACCAGGTTGTTTTCAAAACGACCCTGCCGGCAGGGTGGGAAGCCGGGCGCGGTGGTCTCCTGCAGGATGCGAAGCACCCATTTGCCAGGGTGGTAGATCGTGTTGTAGCGGACGGTGGCCCCATCGACGCCAACGAACGCGATCGGCGCTTCGCTCCCCGCGAACGTACACCCTTCCACTGTGATATCGCGGGATTCAAACTTCGCACCCGGCGGCCGAAAGAATGCCATCCCCGTCGAGCCGCCGATGTTCACGCCGCGCACTCCGCCGTCAAAGAACTTGCAGGCCCGGATGACAATCTGGCTGCTTCCCCCTTTCATCTGCGGGCCGGTAGTCTGCGAGAACCCGGGCAAGCCGCGGAAGACGCAA
>JAIOQB010000218.1 GCA_021413585.1 Planctomycetia bacterium | reverse complement strand
GTCGCGCAAACGGCGGCGATCCACATCGTCTTCGATCTTGCGCGATACGCCGACGCGGCCCAGTGCCGGCATCAGCACCAGGTAGCGGCCGGGGATGCTGATGTACGTGGAGAGCGTTGGGCCCTTGGTGCCCATGCCTTCTTTAATCACTTGCACCAGCACTTCATCGCCGCGGCGCAAGATTTCTTGAATCGGCGGTTTGACGCGTGGGCGGGCGCCGGGGCGCGGTGGGCGGTGGCGGCCGTGCTGGCGGTTTGGCGGACGGCCGGAGTCGGAAGCGGTGTCGCCCCCTTCGGCGTCGTCGGCTGCGTCGTCATCGTCGAACTCGGCGTCGGCATTGCCGGCGGGTGCGTCGATGCGGACGGCGCCGGGGGAGTCGATGGGCTTGTTGGGGTCGTAGCCCCCTTGGCGGTAGTATTGCGGCTCGACGTCGCTGATGTGCAGAAAACCGTTGCGGCCGACGCCAAAATCGACAAACGCCGCCTGGATGCTCGGCTCGAGGTTGACCACCACGCCTTTGTAGATGTTGCCGACGTAATTGTTCTGGCTGCTGCGCTCGATGTAGAGTTCTTCGAGGAGTCCGTCCTCGACGACCGCGATGCGGCATTCCTCCGGTTGGGAGACGTTGATCAGCATTTCCTGCTTCATTTTGCGGGTGCCTTCCTGTGGTTCGTGCGCGCGCGGGTCGGATCGACCGCGGCGATGCGCGTGTGCGGAATCGGATGTGCGTGATGTTCGTGCGGCGTTATGCAATTTAATTTGTATGCAATGTGATTCGTATGCAATTTATTTGTGCGTGTGATTTGTTCTGTCAGGCGCGGTGCTTGCGCAGCAAGGTGCTGGGCAGCGGCGGCTTCTTGGGCAACGCCGGCCTTGCCGGGGCTTCGCTGTGCAGCCGAACCGCGGTGCGAGTGAGAAAATAACCTTCGTGTTCCAGATCGGCCAAGCCCAGCTCGGCCAGTACCTCGCGAGCGCGGGCCGAACCCTCTGGATGAATGGCCAGGGTAAGCCGCAGTCCCGTATCGTCGACTTCCAGTGCCAAGACGTCGCCCCGGACATCGACCGGTGCGCGGCGCCCTTCGCGCGCGACTAGCACTTTGTCCTGCGCCATAAACGCCGCGATGCTGGCCTGGGCCGCCGTGCGGCGCTCAGCCGGCAGCGGCATGTGCAGCTCGACCGACTCGACGTTCGCCCGTTTCTGCCCCTCTGGAATCGCTTCAATCGATGTGAATTGCAGCCCCGGCATCTCGTTGGCGGCCAGCTTGGCCCGCAATTGGTCGAGCGTCAGATCTTCCGCGATATCGAACTCGACGATTTCGTCCGTGGCGGCCACGCCGACGCTCAGCGCCAGCGGAAAGCTCAGCCGAGGCCGCGGATGAAAACCTTCGCTCATCGACAGCTTGATGTCCGCCCTGCGCAGCAATCGCTCCACGCAACGGGCCAGATCCTGATGCCCAATCTGGCGCAGGTCCCCCTGTTTCGTAAAGCGAGCTAAGATGCGGTGGCGAATCATGGCAAATACTTGATGCGTTCTATTTTAAAGCAACTGACAACGGACCACGGACCACGGACAATTAGGAAAACAACTCCGGCGCCACCCTCTTCACTTCTTCCTTCAGCAGACTCTTAATCTCCCGGGCATTCTCCAGCGCCATCACCCGCCGCGCCAGCGCCTGGCACTGCTCGATGGTGACGCAGCGGATCACGCGTTTCACTTCGTGCATCGCGCCGGGGGGGACGCTGAACTGCCGCAGCCCCAAGCCCAGCAGCAACATCGTGTACACCGTGCTGCCGCTCATCTGGCCGCAACAATTAACTGGGATATTGGCCTGGCGGGCCACGGCGATCGACGATTCAATCTGCCGCAGCACCGCCGGGTCGGCCGCGTTGTACAACCCGGCCACGTCCTTGTTGGCCCGATCGACCGCCAGCGTGTACTGAATCAAGTCGTTGGTGCCTATGCTGATGAAGTCCACTTCCTCAACGAATCGATCCAGCATCAGCACGGCGGAGGGCACCTCGACCATCATGCCCACGGGCATGTTGCGATCGAAGGCGACACCACTCTCGTCCAGGTCTTCCATCACGTCGGTCAGCACCATGCGGGCCTGCCGCAATTCCATCATCGTGGAGATCAGCGGGAACATGATCCGCACGCTGCCCAGGGCACTGGCCCGCAGGATGGCCCGCAATTGGATGCGGAACATTTCCAGGTTGCGCAGCGATAGGCGAATGCTCCGCAGCCCGAGCACCGGATTGCGCTCGTCCTCGGGCGGCGAGAGTCGGGCGACCTTGTCGGCCCCCAGATCGAGCGTGCGGATGCAGACCTGCTTGCCCTGCATGGCGCGGATCACGTTCGAGTAGGCGTCGAAGTGCACCGCCTCGTCCGGCTCGGTCTCGGCGTTTAGATACAGAAACTCCGTGCGATACAGGCCGATGCCGTCGGCTTGCCGCTCCTGGCACTGCTGCACTTCGGCGGGGAACTCGATATTGCCGAACAATTCGATCCGCACGCCGTCGAGGGTTTCCGTGGGCAGGTCATTGAGCGATTCGAGCCGCGCGGCCTGCGACCGGCTTTGCTCCGCCTCGTGGCGGTAGCGGGCGACGGTCTCTTCGTCGGGCTGAAGAATAATCAGCCCTTCCTCGCCGTCGAGGATCACCAGATCGCCACCGGAAACATCGGTCAAAAAACTGCCGACGCCGACGACGGCCGGAATACCCATCCCTTCGGCGACGATGGCCGTGTGGCTTCCCGGCCCACCGACTTCGGTGGCGAAGCCGCGGACAAACTTACGATCGAGCCCGGCCGTTTCGCTGGGGGTGAGATTATGGGCCAGCACGATGACGGGCGAACTCAGGTGGGCGACCTCTTCGCGGCGCTGGCCGAGCAAGTGCCGCAACAGCCGTTTTTCGATGTCGAAAATGTCGGTGGCCCGTTCCGCCAGAAACGTGCTGTCGAGCGATTGAAACACCTTGGCGTAGCGGCGCAAGGTGCGGCTGACGGCGTACTCGGGGGAGTAGTGCCGATCGCGGACCATCTCGATCAGCTCGGCCCGCAGCCGCGAGTCGCGGAGCATTTGCAGGTGGGCATCGAAGATCGCGCCGTAGTGCTGGCCAAGCTGCTGGGCGACGGTGTCGCGATGCTGCTCAATTTCCGCGCCGGCAGCGGAGATGGCCACATCCAACCGCGCAAGCTCCTCCGTCGCGGCGCCCCGCGCGATGAAGCGGCGAGGAATCCGAAAGCCCTCGCTGTCAATCACCAGGGCTTCGGCAATGGCCACCCCTGGCGATACAGCAATTCCCTGTATTTTATGCATCGAACGCCTTTGCGGCGCGACGCGGTCGAGCGATGCCGGGCGGCTGCACACGGTCCGCAGACCGGGAGCGGCCAAAGCCACAGCGCATCAGGCTCGCACCGGGACGCGTCGGAGCGTGACTGCTTGGCGACGGGGAGCTGACCCGAGCCGCGATAACAACGCGGATGCCGAGCGTAATACGCCGCGGCGGGGCGACAGCGCCGTCTATGGTTGATCGATCGTCTCTTCGCTGGCCAGATCGACTTCGATCAGCTTGGCCAGCGCTTCGAGCGCCACTTGGGCATCCGGCCCGGTGGCCTCAATTCTCAACACCGTTCCCTGTTCAGCGGCCAGCGTCAATACATCCAGGATGCTTTTCCCGTCGACGCGGACCCCCTCTTTAATCACCTCAATTTTGGCGGTACATCGATTCGCCTGCCGGGCGAACAAGTCGGCCGGGCGGGCGTGCAGGCCATGGCTGTTGCGCACGACGACTTCGCGCACCTTGGCCTGTGTGTCGAGGTTGGACTCCTCCATGGCAACCGACCTTAGCAAGTGATCGTTCGTGCGCCGCCGAGGACGACCGAGTATCGGTAGTTCTCGTCAGCGCCGCGCGCGGATCGGTTAGGTACCAAAATGATTGTTGTCTGCGTCTTCGAGCAGTTGCCAAATATCTTCCGCGGTTTTCGCCTGCTTGAGAAATCGACAGAACGTATCGTCGCGCAACTGGCGCGAAATGTTTTCGAGTGCCCGCAGGTGGTCGCCCGGCCGATCGGGGGGCGAAATGAGCAGAAAGAACAACTGCACTTTCTCGCCGTCGAGGCTGTTGAAGTCCAGCCCTTCGTTGCTCACGCCCACGGTGCCCACCAGGCGGTCGACGCTGGGATGCTTGGTATGAGGCACGGCGACGCCGCGGCCGATGCCGGTGCTGCCCAGCTCTTCTCGCTTCATAATGGCTTTGACGATGCTCTCCAGATCGTCTTCCGCGATGGCACCCGACCGCACCAGGGACGCGGTCAACTCGCGGATCACATCTTCTTTACTGCCGGCCGCCAAGTCGGCACAAATTGCACCTCTGCTTACAAAGTCGGCGAACTTCATTCGTCCAGAACCTTTCTCGGTCATCGTCATCATGGCGTCCATGGATTCTCGACACGGTTCCGCAGGGGGCGCGAGGCCGCCGTGCGGCGCGTTCAGTCGGTTTCGGGGTTTGGTTCCAACTCAACCGGTTGGATCGAGTTGCGATCGCCCGCCGTGCGGCCGCGTGTCTGAATCTTCTCTTTGTACTTACGTAACTGCTGTTCCATCCGATGGACCACCGTATCGACCGCGGCCATCAGGCTGTCGGACTCTTCGGTGGCGACAAAATCGTGCTTGTGCTCCGCCGACACGCGGAGGTCCACGTGCGGCTTGTCCGCGTGCTCCAGGTCAACCGTCACTTCAATCGCCGTGAGGCGATCGAACAGACGGGTCAACTTTTCCACTTTCGCCTGTATTTTAGCCTGACTTGGCTCGCTGAGGTGGCCATGTCGGGCGGAGATGCGTATTTGCAAGGTTTTCTCTCCAGCCGCTTCAGACGGGCTGCATCTGTCGGTAAGCGCTGTAACTGTCGGTAAGTTGTCGGCGGATGCCACAATATAACAGTCTCTGGCCGGGCAAAGTGCCCGGCCCGGTGGCAAAACGGCCATCTTAGCGGCCATCTCCCACTTCCACAAACCGTATCGCCGTGGCTGGGCGGATCGGGATCAATTCCCGATCCAAGGCATTTTATCCATTTTTCGGCTCGATGGTAAAGGGCACACGGGCTGCGGCAACGCTTTCTGGCGATTTTAATAGTACCCATCACGCTCCGCGTGATGCCCGATACACGTCTTCACGCGGAGCGTGAAGGGTACTTTGGTGCCTTGGTCTCGCGATAAGCCAACGCTATAACAGCACCGGCCGAAAAACCTGATTCGGCCCGGCTGCCGTCCGCGACGGCCCTTGGCCCCCGATCGTGCTTGCGGATTGTCACGTGGGCAATCTCTACCGCCACGATCGTTTGCTCCACTTTTGCGTCCCATAACATGCCCGAATTCCCCTCGATTCTGACTGAAATTGCCGGTATTAACATCGCGGAGCTGGCCAACCGCCACGGCACCCCGCTGTTCGTGTACGACGCCGCCATGATCCGCCGGCGGATCGCCGACCTGAAAGAGTTCGACGCCATTCGTTATGCCCAAAAGGCGTTGTCGAACCTGGCCATTCTCGACCTCTGCCGTCGCGAGGGGGTGCTGGTCGATGCGGTCAGCGCCGGCGAAATCCGCCGGGCCCTGACCGCCGGCTACTCGCCACATGGCAACCCGCCACCGATTGTTTACACGGCCGATATTTTCGACCGCGAGGCGCTGGAACTGGTCGTCGAGCGAGGGATCCATGTGAATTGCGGCTCGCCCGACATGATCGAGCAGTTGGGCGAGCATGCCGCGGGGCGCGACATCACACTGCGGATCAACCCCGGCTTCGGCCACGGCCATTCGCAAAAGACGAACACCGGCGGCGAGCAGTCGAAGCACGGCATCTGGCACGCCGAGCTGGACGACTGCCTGCAGCAAGTCGACCGGCTGGGATTGAGCGTGTCGGGCTTGCACATGCACATCGGCTCCGGAACCGACCTGGAACATCTGGCCCAAGTGTGCGGGGCGCTGGAAGCGGCTGCGCTGCACGTCGGCCGGTCGATCACGTCGATCAGCGCCGGCGGGGGATTGCCGACGCCGTATCGGGCCACCGATCAGCCGGTCGACCTGGGTGCCTACTACCGCCTGTGGGACGCCACGCGGCAGAAGTTGCAAATGGAGTTCGGCCATCCGGTCCGTTTGGAAATCGAGCCAGGTAGATATCTCTCCGCCGAGTGCGGCTATTTGATCAGCGAAATCCGGGCGATCAAACGAATGGGGAACAACACGTTCTACCTGGTCGACGCCGGGTTCAATAATCTCGCCCGCCCAATTCTCTACGGCGCCTACCACCCGATGTCGATCGTCCCTGCCGACGGTGCCAAGCAGCGGCCGCTCATGGACGTGGTCGTTGGCGGCCCGCTGTGCGAATCGGGCGACATCTTCACGCAAACCGAAGGAGGCTTCGTCTGCACCCGCTCGCTGCCGCAAGCCAAGATCGGCGAGCTGCTCGTGATTGAATGCGCCGGCGCCTACGGCTTCGTGATGGGCTCGAACTACAATTCGAAGCCGCTGGCGGCTGAGCTGCTGATCGATGGTGGAGAGGCGATGGTTGTTCGCGAGCGGCAGACGTTTGATGACATTATTCGCGGCGAGGTGATTCCGCGGACGCATGTGTGAAGTCACGCACGGCGTGAGCGGTTCGGCGCTAGCCGCCGGTAACACGATACGGGTCGCCCAACGTGGGACCGGTGGCTAGCGCCAATCCGCTCACAATTGGGAACCGGGGGGCATAGATTGGCAATTTTTGCCATTTAGGGTATGATTTAATCCAAGGAACAAATTGGGTCTTCTCCCTAAGCGGAGCATCGACATGCCTTCTCGCAATGTCAATCTGACCGACCATCTGGACGACTTCGTCGCAAAGCAAATTGATGTTGGCCGCTATCGCAATGCCAGCGAGGTGATGCGGGCAGGATTGAATCTGCTTGAGCAGAAAACCGAACAAGACCGGCGAAAGCTCGAGTTGCTCCGCGCCCTGGCGAAGGAAGGGTTTGATCAGGTTGACCAGGGGCAGGGCATCGCATTCGATAACGAAGACCAGCTTGCGGATTATTTCGCCAAGTTGCGGCGCCGTGTTTCGAAGGAGTTAAAGGCCGGCCGGCGCAAAGGATAGTCAATGCGCCGTTTCACAATTTCGCCCGCCGCGGAACTTGATACCGTAGCCATCTTGCTCTGGACGGTAGATCATTTTGGCGTTCCCGCGTGGGAAAGATACGAGTCGCTGCTAAAGCATTCAATCGTGGATGTGGCCGAAGATCCGCTCCGGGCGGGTAGTCAGGCACGGCCGGATATTGGCGAGAGTGTGCGTACATTTCATCTGTTGCACAGTCGGCGGCGAGTGAGGTCTTCTGCCGATCGCGTCAATAAGCCGCGGCATTTTTTGCTGTTTCGTATTGAAGAAAACGGAGAATTAACGATTGCCCGTATTCTACATGACAGTATGGACATCGGTCAGTTCGAGGTTTAACGGCTAGCTCAAATTCCGTTCTCCCCCTTCACCGCCGCGAACTGCTCCACCGCAAATTCCAAATCCTCGCGAGTGTGCGCCGCCGAGAGCTGCACCCTGATCCTCGCCTTCCCCATCGGCACCACCGGGAACGAGAACCCGATCACGTACACGCCGCGGGCGAGCAGCTTTTCGGCCATCTCGGCGGCCAGCTTCGCTTCGCCGAGCATAATCGGGACGATGGGGTGTTCGCCCGGGACGATTTGGAAGCCGAGTTTCGTCATTTGCTCGCGGAAGAAGTGGGTGTTTTCGCGCAGCCGGCGGCGCAACTCATCGTTGGCGGAGAGGATTTCCAGGGCGGCCAGCGATGCGCCGATGATCGGCGGCGGCACGGTGTTCGAGAACAGATACGGCCTGGAGCGCTGCCGGAGCAGTTCGATGATCTCGCGCCGGCCGCTGGTGTAGCCGCCGCTGGCGCCGCCGAGCGCCTTGCCGAGCGTGCCAGTGATGATGTCGACGCGGTCCGCCACGCCGCAATGCTCGGGCGTGCCTCGGCCGCCGCTGCCCAAGACGCCCACGGCGTGCGAGTCGTCGACCATCACCACCGCGTCGTACTTTTCCGCCAGATCGCAAATGCCCGCCAGCGGCGCGATCGTGCCGTCCATCGAAAACACGCCATCGGTGGCGATCAGTCGCACTTCCTGGTCGCGGGCTTCGACGAGGCGGGCTTCCAGGTCGGCGAGGTCGGCGTTCTTGTATCGCAGCCGCTGCGCTTTGCAGAGCCGGATACCGTCGATGATGCTGGCGTGGTTCAGTTCGTCGCTGATCACCGCGTCGTTCGGGCCGAGGATCGTCTCGAACAGCCCGCCGTTGGCGTCGAAGCACGAGGTGTAGAGGATGGTGTCTTCGGTGCCCAGGAACCGGCTGATGGCGGTTTCGAGTTCCTTGTGAATCTGCTGCGTGCCGCAGATGAACCGGACCGACGAGAGGCCATACCCCCAGCGATCGAGCGCCGCATGAGCCGCCGCCACCACCGCCGGATGATTGGCCAGCCCGAGGTAGTTGTTGGCGCACATGTTGAGCAGGGTGCCGATGTGGGCGGCGACACCAATATGTGCACCTTGCGGTGAGTCAATCGTCCGCTCGCGCTTGATCAACCCGGCGGCTTGAATTTCAGCGAGTTGCTTTTCGATCCGTTCGAGCAGCGACATGATTCAATTCCTAGCGGTGTGAGCGGCACGGCGCTAGCCGCCGGTCCCGCGGAAACGTCGTCCCACGAACACCGGTGGCTAGCGCCAGACTGCTCACGAAAGTAGGTCCCGCCTGCCGGGCGCGACCTTTTTTGCGGTGTGAACTTGCGAGCAGTTCAGGTACCGTCCGGCAGAC
The DNA here is from genome assembly GCA_021413585.1 of Planctomycetia bacterium. Taxonomy (GTDB): domain Bacteria; phylum Planctomycetota; class Planctomycetia; order Pirellulales; family UBA7805; genus JAIOPX01. The sequence goes on along the minus strand of JAIOQB010000218.1, from coordinate 2,374 downwards.
GGAACCTACTTACGGAATCTACTGCCAATTCAAAATCACCTTTCCGGAATTGCCGCTGCGCATCGCCTCAAACCCCTTTTCAAACTCCGTGTAGTGCAGTCGATGCGTGATGACGGGCGAAATATCCAGGCCGCTTTGCAGCATCACGGTCATCTTGTACCACGTCTCGTACATCTCGCGGCCGTAGATGCCTTTGATCGTGAGCATGTTGAACACCACCGTGTTCCAGTCGATCTCCATCTGCTTCTCGGGGATGCCCAGCATGGCGATCTTGCCGCCGTGGGCCATGTTGGCCAGCATCTCGCGAAACGCGGCGGCGTTGCCCGACATTTCCATGCCGACGTCAAACCCCTCGCGCATCCCCAGCTTCTCCTGGGCCTCTTTGATGCGCATCTGGCTGACGTCCACCGTGAGCGTGGCCCCCATTTTCTTGGCCAGGTCCAGCCGAAACGGATTCACGTCGGTCACCACGACATAGCGGGCACCCGCGTGGCGGGCGACCGCCGCGGCCATGATGCCAATCGGCCCGGCGCCGGTGATCAGCACATCCTCGCCCAGCAGGTCGAACGACAGCGCCGTGTGGACCGCATTGCCGAACGGGTCAAAAATCGCCTGCACGTCGCGCGGGATATTTTCGGCGTGGTGCCAGACGTTCGTCATCGGCAGGGCGATGAACTCGGCAAAGGCACCAGGGCGATTCACGCCGATCCCCTTCGTGTATGCGCACAGATGCCGGCGGCCGGCCAGGCAGTTGCGGCAGCGGCCGCAGACGACGTGACCCTCGCCACTGACGATTTCGCCAGGATGAAAGTCCACGACGTTCGACCCGACCGCCACGATCTCGCCAACGAACTCGTGCCCCACCACCAGCGGCACAGGGATCGTCCGCTGAGCCCAATCGTCCCATTTGTAAATGTGCAAGTCGGTGCCGCAGATGCCGGTGCGGTCCACCCGGATCAACACGTCGTTGATGCCGTGCGACGGTTCCGGCACATCTTCGAGCCACAGGCCGGGTTCGCTTTTGCGTTTGACGAGTGCTTTCATGGTGACGCCAGGGCAGGTAGTCCAGACACTGTTGTGCAACAGGGCCCTTATCGTCGCACGACGCCGGTTGCCGGACAAGATGCCCGGGTGATTCTTAGTTTATCAAGTGAATGGACATCGAGAAGTTTAATGACCAATGACCAAATCCCAATGACCAATAAAGGGTGCGAGCAACGCGGCAGCGGCAGCACCAGCAACGTCGCCCCTGGTTTTCGCCTTTCGTCCGTGTGCCACTGGCTTTGCCAGTGCCGGCACAACCAACACGCTCAACCCCATTTCCAATAAACCGTGCGAAGCTCCCTCATTGGTTATTGGGATTTGGTCATTGGTCATTAAGCGTCCGACTGCCTTTGACTCGACACCGCGCCGGCTCCTATGATTCCCCGGTTCCACGGCCACCGAAACTCACCCGCCCCGCGATCGCTCCCATGGTTCTTCTCGGCATCCTCTGCGGCGTTTTGGCCGCCATGGCGCATGCAATCGCGTTTGCGATCTCGCGGCGGTTCATCGTGCAAGTGCATGGCACGTCGCTGCAATTGATGGTGCTCAGCCATGCGCTGATGGGGCCGATGGCGGCCGCGGTGCTGCTGCTGACCCCGCTACACGGCGTGGAGATGACGGACGTCTGCCGCTGGCTGCCCGCGACGATTGGCGCTGGCGGCACGTATCTGATTGGCCAGGCGCTGTTCTTTCTGTCGCTGCGATATGTTGCCGCCTCGCGCCTGGTGCCGCTTTTGGGGCTGAAGGTGGTGGCGGTGGCGCCGATTTCCATCGTGATGCTCGGCGCCCATTTTGGCTGGCCGCAATACGCGGCGATCGGGCTAAGCCTGGCGGCCGGCGCGATGCTGCACCACATCGGCGGGCGGCTGCCGCTGAGTTCGCTGGCGATCACGCTCTTCGCGGTCTGCCTGTTCGCATTTTCGGATGTCTACATCTTTAAGCTGATCCCGCTGATGGGACATGGCTTCGCCGCCATCGCGCGGAGCGTGTGCGTTGTCTACGGCGCGTGCGGGCTGGCGGCGCTGCCGCTGCTGCCGTGGTATGGTTCGCGTCGCGCTTCGGCGTGGGCCGCCGCGCTGCCGCACGCGGCCATCTGGTTTCCCAGCATGTTTTTGCTGTTCGCCTGCATCGCCCTGTGCGGGCCGGTGCTGGGGAACATCGCCATCGGCACGCGCGGGTTGCTGTCGATTGCACTGGGGAGCGCGATCGCCGCCCGCGGGTTGTTTCACCTGGAGCAACACGCCAGCCGCGGCGTAGTGCTGCGGCGGCTGCTGGCCGCGGGGCTGATGATCGGGGCAATGGCGCTGTATCGGCTGGATGACCAATGGCC
>JAIOQB010000217.1 GCA_021413585.1 Planctomycetia bacterium | reverse complement strand
GTTGCTGGCGGACGTGGCGTACATCACCGATCCAGAGCGGACGAGCAGCACGGCCTGGTCGGTCATGGTCAACACGCTGGCCGACGCCAAGGTGCAGTACTCGATCAAACTGACGCTGGTCTCCTGCCTGTTCTCGGCGATATTGTCGTTGCTGGTCGCCGTGCCCACGGGTTACGTCTTGTCGCGGTATCGCTTCTTTGGGCGCAATCTGCTGGATGCCATCCTCGATATCCCGATCGTGCTGCCGCCACTGGTGGTGGGCCTCAGCCTGCTGGTGTTGTTTCAGTTTTGGCCGTTTAGTCTGATCGCCAAGGGAGTGGTGTTCCAAGTGCCGGCCGTGGTGCTGGCCCAGTTCATGGTGGCGGCCGCGTTTGCGATCCGCGTGATGCGGGCGGCGTTCGATCAGATTGACACCCGGGTGGAAAAGGTCGCCCTGACGCTGGGCTGCTCCCCCGCGCAAGCGTTCGGCCAGGTCGTGCTGCCGCAAGCCAAGCAAGGGATGCTCACCGCCGCCACGCTGGCCTGGGCCCGGGCGCTCGGCGAGTTCGGCCCGCTCTTGATCTTTGCCGGCGCCACGCGCAACAAAACGGAGGTCCTCTCAACCACTGTGTTCCTGGAGCTTTCGATCGGCAACATCCAAGGAGCGGTGGCGGTGTCGCTGTTCATGGTGGCCATCGCCGTGGTGGTGCTGGTGGTCGCCCGCGTGTGGGGGAGCCGGACGCTGGCGATCTGAGGTGTGGCGAAGTAGTAGTGTGGGTCGCAGTACCGACAACCTCGTCCCTGGTTTTCGCCTCCGTCCGTGTGCCACGGGCTTTGCCAGTGCCGGCAGCACCAACATGCTCGACACACGGCCTTACGATCTACGAAGGAGGCGGAGCCTCCGAGGCAGTGCGTTCCCAGGCAGAGCCTGGGAACGAGTGAAAGGTACCGCCCGGCAGGCGGGACCTACTTTTCATCCACCTTGCTCTTCACCGTCCGTCGATCCAACTTCAACAACCGGGCGGTGGCTTCATAGCTCCCCGTGCGGGCGTACGTGATTGTGCAATACCGCTTCAGCAAGTCGTCGGCTGAAAGCGTGCCCGCCTCGATCGCCGCGGCCAAGTCGGCGGCGGGGGACGTGCGATCCTGGGCGGGTCGATACTCGCGGCGGATCATCACGTTGCGCACGCATTGCTCCAGCTCGCGAATGTTGCCTGGCCAAGGGTAATCGAGCCCCAGTTTTTCCTCGATCCAGTCGACCACTTCGTCGGTCAGCGCCTCCGCTTCCTCCGCCTCGGTCTCGCGACGGGCGATGAACTGCACCAAGTCGCGCAGGTTCTCGGCCGACGCGGCCAATTGGTCGCGCAGCAGCGGCGTGGTGATCATGTCGGCGCACAGGCGGTAATAAAAATCCTCGCGAAAGTTGCCGGCCTGCATCTCGGCAGCCAGGTCGCGATTGGTGGCGGCGATGATTTTGCCTTGGAAGCGCCGCGGCTCGGTTTCACCCAATCGCTGAAACGTCCGTTCCTGCAACACGCGCAGCAGCTTGACCTGGATCGACGCGTTGAGTTCGCCAATTTCGTCCAAAAACACCGTGCCCAGCGCAGGGCACGTCTCCAGCCAGCCCCGCCGGTCCCCCACCGCCCCGGTAAACGCTCCGCGACAGTGGCCGAACAGCTCGGATTCAACCAGCGTCGGCGACAAGGCCGACAGGTTCAGCGGATGAAACAATCCACCAAAGTCGGCGGCGAACTGCTCGCGCGCCGCGTCGAACGGCACGTACCGCGCCTGTCCCACCGCGCGGGCGACCAACTCCTTGCCGGTGCCCGAGGGCCCCGTAATCAGCGTGGTGATGTCCCCCATCCGGCGATACAGCCCACGGCGATAGCGGCGCATGTCGTGGGTGAAAATCGATTGCCAGATCGCGGCGCGGAGTCTTCCCGTCGGCGCCGAAGCGCCGAAGATAAAATCGAACACATGATGAAACGCGCGGCGAATCTGATATAAGCAAGCAAACAGATGGTCCGGCTCGAACGTCAGCGGCAATTCGCGCCCGCCGGGGGACATCAGCGCGCGGAAGTCGGCGGCGAACCGCTTCCAGCAGCGGGGCTTTTGCGTTCCGCCGGCGGGATTCGTCTCGATGGCCTGCGACAGCTCGGGCCAGTAACGGTAGTACAGCACGTAGCAGATCAGATCTTCGTACAACGTCCGATCGGCCTCGTGGCCGCTGTCGGTCGCCAGCTTGGCCTGCACGCGGGCGACCAACTGCTCCACCCGCTCGGAGAGGCGCAGGATGTTCGACCGCTCCTCGTCCATGCCCACTTGGCGGCTCCAGTAGGGCTGCGTGTCTTCAAACTCCTCGCCGAGCGCCTCGCGCTCCAGCTCGATCCGCTCCGGCAGAAACGGATTGCAATACGCCAGCCGGCTGACCGACTCGGCAAACCGTCGCTCGGCGGGGGAGAAGAGGGGCACGGCGGGGGCTCCTGCAAATGTAGTAGCGTGGGTGCTTGCACCCACGGAATTGAACTTGGCGAACGTCACGGCCTTCGTTTCAAAGTTTTGAACAGAAGGTCGCGAAGGACGCAAAGAAGAAGGAAGAAAGTTGCGCCAACATTGTCACTGGCGAAAAGTCCTGAATCTAATCAGCCCGTCCCACATTTTTTCGCTTGGCACCGAGCTTGCTTTACATGCCTGCCAACTTTCCCCATGAGGGCGCGGGGGGTGGTAGGACGAGGCCGGGCAGGCACCTACCGCCACCCCGCGTTTTGAAACCAACGCCGCCCACAGGAGACCCGATCATGACCGCCATCGAAGCCCCCGCCGCCGATCCCGCTTTGACCGCCGAGCTGCCGATCGTGGTGGCTGATGTGAAGCTGGCCGACGTGACGCCTGGCTCCGTGCGCGGCGGACTGCGGATTGTCGCCACGCTGGCCACGCTCGTGGCGCTGGGATGCGCCATGTACGCCGCCGCAGGGCTGCTGCTGCGACTCGCGGGTGGGATGTGCATGATGATCGCCGGCGGCCCGCGCTGCTAAGCCAGTCAGCGCCAAAATCCCTCTCTCTCCGCCCTCAACTTGAGACAGAGCGCCGGGGCAAGGGAGCAATAGAGTAGATCAAACGGAGCCTGCCCTCATGTCGAACTCGAACTCTCTATCCGCGGACTACGCAGCGCCATCCAGTGAAAGCTCCGGCGCCCCAGCGTGCAGCCGCTTTCAATTCCGCCTGCGATCGCTGTTCATCCTCGTTACCGTGGCCGCGGTGGGTGCGGCTCTTTGTCCTAAGAGTGTGGACGGGTTCGTTCCGTTCGCATTCTGCGCGACGCTCACCGGCCAAATGGGGCTGGCCGTGTGGGCCGTCGTGCGGAAACATCGCCAGGTGGCGGCCCAACCGAAGCTGGGCCGCGGCGACGCCCTGGGCTTTGGCACGTCGCTCGTCAGCGGCGTGGCATTTCCGTTGTACCTCGGAGTGAGCGTGGCGCTGGCGGCCATGCGCATCGAACTCTTCTCCGAAGGGGTCATGCTGGCGCTGATCGCGGCGACGCTGCTGTTCTCGCCGATCATGCTGATTTTGATCAGTGGCGGCCAGATCTCGCGTGCCCGTCTGCCGCTGTTCCTGCTGCATCTGAGCAACGTGGTGGTGATTGTGGGAGGCGGTGGGTTTGTATTGAGCCATTTGCCGAGTTGCTGAGGCGAAAGACTCGCATGAACACGATCCCGCCTCCTGCGAACCGTCAGCACGCCGCCGCGACCAACTCGGGCCGCTCGGCACACGGCCGGTTCACGCTCGCCTTGCTGCCGAGAAGGCCAACCCGCCTGGAACAGGTGGAATCCAGACTGCCGAAGCTGTTGGGCGTCGAGTCGCTCGCGATCGTGGTGGTGGTGATCTGCCTGGCGAGTGGCGGCAATGTCCTGGGTCTGGCCAGCGCCGCCATCGTGTTACAACTCGGATTGGCCTTGTGGGCAGTGCTGAGTTTCGTCGGTCAGGTGCGGCGGCAATCGCGGCGCAGTGTCCTACAGATCGGGCTGTTTGCGTTGGCGCTGCTCGCAGGGCTGCCTTATGCGCTGGGGTGTTTCATGGTTTGGCCCCACGTTAACGATAGTTTGTGGATGGTGGCGATCTTTAGCGTCTCGATGTCGTTTGCGCCGCTGGTCATCCTCTGCGCGGCGGGGGGCAAGATTCGACTTGCCCGCGTGCCGTTGCTGTTGCTGCATGGTTGCAATGCAACCTGGAGCGTGATGGGTTGGTGGTACTGTGTGAAGCTCGTCGTGCAGAACATCGGGTTTCACACATGACAATTGTTTCCACGGGAGAACATTCAACAACGAACGATATCAATCTCTCACCAAGTGTTTGAAATGAAGACTACTCTTAAACTGCTGGCCGTCGCTATTATTCATGGCGTTGCAGGGGTGCTTTTGTATCGCCAAGGAGTAGTCAGCGGCGGCTTCCCCTTCGACTCTGATTTCCTGATCTTTCTACTTCCGGCCATGATTGCGCTGTTAGCCAATGTGTGGATCATTGGCGCATCGCCTCCAGCGAAGTGGACGCAAGCGACGAGGGGCACTTTGACTTGTGGCCTGGCACTTGTAGTGACTTTCTTCTCAACCTGGGCCTATGCGTTAGTTGCACTTAATACCTATGGCTCATGAGTACGCCGGGCACTTATTTTTTCCCTCGGCGGCCCGATAACAATCCTCACGCGGAGCGTGAGGGGTACTTTGGCGGCTGGCACTGCGGCCCCCGGGCGGAGCCCGGGGCTAGATGGGGGCTCCTCCCGCACCATTGCCTCTGACCGCCTGTCGAGCGTACACTGGCGGCTGGGTTTTGGCCTTCCCGTCAGGTTGTATTTCAGGCGAAACGTGCGATGAGCGACGATCCTAATCTGCCGCAAACTAGTCCCTCCGCGACGGCCGAAGCGTCCGTGTCGGATGCTCCTGCTGCCACGACCACCGAGCCGGCCAAGCCGCGCACGCCGATCAAGATCGGCTCGCAGCGCCAGTCCTCCGGCGTGTTCCGCGCCAAGCCGCAGCCGCTGGTCAAACCGATCCGGCCCGTCGAGACGCCCGACCCCAACGCCGAGCCCGCGCCGACAGCCGCCCCCGTCGCAGCGATCACCGCGGACGCACCATCGCCGGAAACCGCATCGCCTGACACGGCCTCAAGTTCGCCGGCAGCCACCTTGCCGCCCGCAGCCGAATCGCAACCCGCCGGCGTCGCCCCGTACGTCCCGCCTCGCAAGGCTGAAAAGATCGAGCCGCCGCGTACCCGCGATCCGCTCAGCGACGACATGGAGCAGGAGTTCGCCGCGATGATGGGCGGGCTGTCGATGGACGACATGCTGGCCAACGCCGCGCCGCCCCCGGCTGCCGACCTCGTGCCCGACTCGGTCCATCGCGGCCGCGTGATGAGCGTCCGCGGCAAAGACGTGTTCATTGAATTGCCCGGCCGTGCGCAGGGCTTGCTCCCCGTCTCGCAGTTTGAAGAGCCGCCAGCGGCAGGCGCTTTCCTCCAAGTCAAAGTGCAGCGGCACGATCCGGCCGAAGGGTTGTACGTGCTGTCGCTCCCCGAGTCGGCCGTGTCGGTGGCCGGCTGGGATCAACTCAGCGAAGGAATGATCGTCGATGCCGCCGTCACAGGGCACAATGCGGGCGGCCTGGAAGTCGAAGTCAACAAGCTGCGAGGGTTCATCCCCATCAGCCAAGTCTCGCTGTACCGGATCGAGAATCTCGCCGAGTTCGTCGGCCAGCGGCTGACCTGCGTGGTGGTCGAAGTGCGGGCCGAGAGCCGCAAACTCGTCCTCAGCCGCCGGGCGATGCTCGAACGCGAACGGGCCGAGTCGAAAACCAAACTGCTCGCAGAGCTGGAAGTGGGCCAGACGCGCGAAGGCGTGGTCACCCGCATTCAGCCGTTCGGCGCGTTTGTGGACCTGGGCGGCGTCGATGGTCTGATCCACGTCAGCCAGATGAGTTGGGACCGCGTGGCGCATCCCAGCGAAGTGCTGGAAGTGGGCAAGCGGATCAAAGTGCAGATTGCCAAACTCGACCCGCAAACCGGCAAGATCGGCCTGACGTATCGCGAGAGTTGGGAAAACCCTTGGGAAACGGCCGAGCGGCGGTACGTGCCAAAGAGCACCGTCCCCGGCGTGGTGACAAAGCTGATGGACTTTGGCGCCTTCGTGCGGCTGGAAGCGGGCATCGAAGGTTTGATCCACATC
>JAIOQB010000284.1 GCA_021413585.1 Planctomycetia bacterium | reverse complement strand
GCAATGACGACAGCATTCGCTCGATCGAACTGATCCTGCGGCTGCTGGCCGACGCGGTAATCGAAGGGAAGCACGACGCCGCCACGCAGCAGCAGGCCAAGGCCGAAGGGGCCATGCCGGCCGCCAAAGGGGGCAAGCCGGCTGCCAACGGAAATGCCAAGAATACCGCCGAGGGCAATCCCGCTGACAAGGATGCAGACGCGGATTCGGACGCGGGTTAAGGTCACCCAAGCACTGTGGCCACTGCTCGCTGGCATTGCTGATTCCCCAAAGAATCGGCGGATATTGCTGGGGCGTAAGGGGCCGCCGGCTTTGATTTTCAAGCGGCTGAAGCCCGTTTCGTTGCCCGCCAATTTCGTTGATCGTGGCGGCCGCGGATCGCTCGCCGTCATTCAACCAATTTTTTAGGAGTTCTGATTGCCATGCCAGAGATTACCGCAGCCGCTGTGAGCCAGTTGCGCAAGCGAACCGGCCTGCCGATGATGGATTGCAAACGGGCGTTGGAAGCCTCGGCCGGCGACGTGGCCGCCGCGGAAGCCAAGCTCCGTGAAGAAGGGCGCAAGACGCAGGAAACCCGACTGGGTCGCGAAACCGACTTCGGCCGGATCGGCATCTACGCCGACATCGCCACCGGCCGCGGTGCCATGGTTGAAGTGCAATGCGAGTCGGCCCCCGTCGCCAGCCACGAGGACACCATCCAATTGGCCAACGATCTGGCTCAGCAGTTGGCCACCGGCCCCGGCGCCAAAACGGCCGAAGAATTGCTCAAGCAGCCCTCCCCCAGCCAGCCCGGCAAGACGCTCGGCGAGCAGAAGGACGATCTGTTCAACCGGATTCGCGAAGTCTTCAACATCAGCCGGATCGTCCGGTTTGACGGCCCCAGCGGCGGCTACGCCCACCACGCGGGCAAGCCCAAGGCGGCACTGTTGCAGATCGAAGGGGGGACGGCCGAAGCGGCCAAGGATGTTTCGATGCACATCGTGGCCAGCGGCGCGAAAGTGGTTCGCAAAGAAGACCTTGACGCCGCCGAAGTGGCCGCCGAGCGCGAATTGCAAATGGAGCGTGCCCGCGCGGAAGGAAAGCCGGAAAACATTCTGGCCAAGATGGTCGAAGGCCGGATGCGCGACTTCTACGCCAGCCGTGTCCTCGAAGACCAGCCGTTCGTCAAAGACGAAACACAGACCGTCGGCCAGTTTGCCAAGAAGCACGGGATGAAGCTGGTGAAGTTTGTGAGTTGGGAACTGGGGAAGTAGGCGGCAGGCTGGAGACTTGAGACTGTAGGTGAGAGGTCGGACGCAAGCGTTCGATTCGCCGCCCGAAAGGAACTCCCCTCCCTTTAAGGGAGGGGCCGGGGGAGGGTAAAGCGTCGCCCCGCTAATAACGCTTCGATAGCGAAACCTAATCGTTCAAAAAAACCAGAAACCAACCCCATGCCTGCCACTCAAACTCCTGTCTACCGCCGCGTCGTCCTCAAGCTCTCCGGCGAGAGCTTCTGCATGCCTGGCGAGCGGGGGATCAGCATGCAGGCGGTCAGCCATGTGGCCGAGCAAACGGTCCGGGCGGCAAAGCAAGGCGTGCAGATCGCCATCGTCATTGGCGGCGGCAACATCCTGCGTGGGGCCCAGTTCACTGCCGGCAACGCCACCATCCAGGAAGCCACGGCCCACTACATGGGCATGCTGGCCACCGTGATCAACGGCCTGGCGCTGCAGGACGCCCTGGAGTCGCTGGGGTCTGAAACGCGGCTGCTCAGTGCGATCAAGATGGATGGCGTGGCCGAGCCATACATCCGCCGCCGCGCCCGCCGGCATCTGGAAAAGGGGCGCACGATCATTCTGGCCGCCGGCACTGGCAGCCCGTTTGTGACCACCGACACCGCCGCCGCGAATCGGGCCTTGGAACTCGAGGCCGACGCCCTGCTCAAGGCCACCCGCGTGGATGGCGTGTTCAGCGACGATCCCGAAAAGAATCCGCATGCCGTGCTGTATCGCGAATTGTCGTACGACGCCGTGCGCGAGCAGAAGCTGCGGGTGATGGACTCCACCGCCATCGCCCAGTGCATGGAGCATCAGATGCCGATCGTCGTGTTCAACTACAAGAAAGAAGGAAACATCGAGCGGGCAGTCCGCGGCGAGCGGCTGGGAACGCTGATCACCAGCGCAGCCGCGGCGTCGTAGAACGGGGCTCGTAGAACGGGTTCTTCCAGCGAGGGTTTTTCCTATGAGCTATGACGACATCGTCCTGGGAGCCGAGGAGCGGATGGAAAAGGCCGTCGACGTGCTCAAGCAGCAGCTCGGCGGCATCCGCACCGGCCGGGCCAATCCAGGTCTGGTCGATTCGTTGCGAGTTGAAGTTTACGGCTCGGCCACGCCGCTGAAGCAACTCGCCACGGTCGGCGCCCCCGAGCCGTCGCAAATTGTCATCCGGCCCTTCGACCCCACCACGATCAAAGACATCGAAAAGGCCATCCTGGCCGCCGACCTGGGCTTTAACCCTCAAAACGACGGCCGGCTGATTCGGATCAGCATCCCGCCGCTGTCCACGGAAGTCCGCAAGAAGCTGGTCGCCCGGATCAAAGAGCACGGCGAAGAATCCAAAGTCGCCATCCGCAACATCCGCCGCGACGCCAACAAAGCGGCCGAGACCGAAGAGAAGGAAAAAATCCTCACCGAGGACCAGTTGGCCGACGCCAAGAACGAAGTGCAGGAACTCACCAAGAAGTTCGAGAGCCGGGCGAATGAAATGTGCGCGGCGCGTGAGAAGGATGTGATGGAGAACTGAGGCCGCGCGAGGTCGGAAGTGCGAGGTCGGAGGTCGGACGCAAGTGGAGAGCAGCGGCATCAGGCTGGAGACTTGAGGCTGTAGGCTGAAGTCATTCAAATTTCGTCCTCCAGTCTTCAGCCTCAAGCCTCCAGCCTTCCCGCCTCTAAACGGGATTCGTCTTGACCCGGTGGCCGGTTCTTGGCACACTTCCGCTCCGTTTCAGTGGGAGATGCGGCAGCGTGCTAGCATTGGCGGCGCCCACGTTCGCTCCATGGAAGGAGACGTTTGTCATGCAGCGCCTGGTTTGCCTTATCGCCTTGTTCCTTGCGGCAGCCGCTTTCACGGGCTGCGGATCGTCCGACGGCACCGGCGCGAAGCCGGCCGCGTCGATTTCCGGCGGACCCGCTGCGTCTGCCGACGCCAACTCCGCACCCGGAACCCAAGCGAATGAGCCCCCCATCGATCTGAAAAACATCACTCCCCAGGATTTGATCACGCGCTACCTGACGGCCGTAAAGGCGGGCGACGAGCAGATGGTCAGCAGCCTGCTGACGGAAACGGCCCGCCGCCGCACGTCCGAAGCCAATATCGCGGTTGCCCCGCCGGGCAGCGACACCGCCGAGTTCTCCGTCGGCGACATGCAAGTGTTGCCGAACGATCCCAAGACTGCCCACGTCGCCAGCATGTGGACCGACAAGGACGATCAAGGCAAAGAGCAAACGCTGCGCATCGTGCGAAGCCGAAGGATGGCGCGTGGCAGGCATGGTCACCCGGCTGTCGAAGGACCAGCCGCTGTTGGTGCTCGACTTCGAGAATCCTGAAGAAGTGATCCGCCGCCAAGCCACCGCCCAGGAAGAACTGACCAAACGCAAAGGATCCGTCACGCCGCCAACGAGCACTCAGGTGACAGCGCCCGCAGGTGGCCCACAAGCTAGCAACAGCCCTCCCGCCGCCGCACCCCCTCAAAATGACCGCTATGCGGCACCACCAGCCGTGGGCAATCCGATGACGGGTAATCCAGTCGATCCGGCCATTCCGAATCCGGTGCGGCAAGCCCGCAATCCGTCGGACGATCCAGCGTTTCTACCGCGCTAGTCTACTCGCAACTGACCACTGAGTACTGAGTACTGAGGACTGAGTACTGAGGACTGAGTACTCGCTCCCCTCCGGGCCCCTCCCCCTGGAATGGCGGCGATCCCGCGCCGACCACCCTCTTGGCTCTAGAGGCTCTCTGGGCCCCTCTCCGCGCACCTCCCGCACTAATTTTCTGCTCGGTTTTTTCCCCATAATTCGCAGAAATTTGAGTTAAGAACTTGCGACTCAGTCGCGCGCAGTGGGCCGAAATTCTCTCCCCGCGCCGCCGGTTTGTTCGTCACGAAGTGGCTGACCCCCGCCGTCGCCACGACCGGCTTTTCCGCGCGTAAGGTCAAATACCAGCACAGTTTACTAACAGGCAATGTTAAGGCCGTTTTTTCGCAAATTCATTGTTTGCTAGCACTGCATGCGCCGATTTGGGACTAGCGTTGGAGAGATGAATTAAATCATCTTCGCCAACCTGCCCCAATTGCTCATTGGGACTGTTTTGCCATGGCCGCTTGACAATGCAAGCCGCCGTGCTAACTTTACTCACCTAGCCTATGCAGTTGTGGCGGTCTACTTAAACGGCAAAGTCTTTGACAGCGTATGGTCTTTGACATTGCCAAGCACGTTAAGTAGGCCCCGGCGACCGCGAGGCTTAACGAAACACTGTCGGCTGGCAGGTGCCGTCGCCGTCGGCAGGAAGCTGTTTTCTGCGACGGCGTGAGAACGTGAGATCGTAAACTCTCTGACGTTTAGGTACCTTTGGTTTGGAGGATTCGAGGATGAATCGCACTCTGTTGTTCGGGATCGCGTTGTTTTTCGCGGTCGTCGGTCTGGCTCTGGTGGGGACTCAGTCCACCGCCGTCGCCGGCCACGGCTGCCACAAGTGCTGCTCGGCTGCCGCGGCATCTTGCTCGGGTGACGCTGCTGGTGATTGCAGCGCTTCGTGCTGCCACAAGCACCACAAGCGTTGCTGCCACGAGCGTCATCATCGCTGCCACAAGTGCTGCTCGGGCGGTGATTGCTCGGCTGCGGCTGATTGTGGTTGCGGCGGTGAGCCCGCCAAGGAAGCCCCCAAGGACGCCAAGGAAGCTCCGAAGTCGACCAGTGTCGAAGACGGCGCCCCGCTGGCTTTCCATGCGGTGTCTTTCGTTCGCTAAGCTCCTGACAGGCGGGGTTCTTGATCGCCGCGTGCTGGCGGTCGAACTCTCCTGAAAGAAGATTGAGCTTTCATTGGCCGGGCCTCGCAAGAGGCCCGGCCTTTTTTTGCGCGCAGCGGCCCCGCTCCCTTTGAGGTAGAGGTTGGGCAAGGGTAAAGCGTCGCCCAAAAGCGATCGCTTTCAACTGCGCGACGGCAGCTTTTCTCCCCTTGCCCCATCAAAAAGCTCCGTTGCCAGTGTGGCGGAAGTCTGTCATAGTGCTGCCCATCGCTAGCAGCCCCAGACAATAGCCCACCCCCAATTCCGCGATGGCAGCCC
>JAIOQB010000283.1 GCA_021413585.1 Planctomycetia bacterium | reverse complement strand
ATAGTTTCCCGTCTCCGGCTGTTTGGGGAGGATGCCCGTACCGGCCGGCTCGCCCAGCTTGGCGAAGTCGTACGGCTTATTGGCCTCGAACGGGGCCGCCAGCAGCGTCACCGCCGCCTTGGTCGGGGCTCGCGGATGGGCGTTGACGACCGGGATCATCAGCCGGGCGGCCGCGATCTCCTTGGCGGCCGGCAGTCCCTTCAATTCGCCGCCCACCAGCATAAACCACGTCTCCTTGGGGGCGGTCTTGATGAAATGGTTTTCCGCCACCTCGCCTTCCTGCGAAACCGCGTGTCCGAGCTGAAGCTCAAACGCCTTCGTGACCGTCTTCCGCGGCTTGACCGGGGCCGGGGCGGTGTAGCCGATCGTGAAGGGATTGGGCAATTCCTTCAGCTCGTCCGCCGCCGCCGGCTTCGCCTCGGCCGCCCCTTCCGGCAGCGGCAGCGGCTTGGCATTGGCGCTGATCACTTCCCGGCGGACGAACAACATCCGCGGATAGACCGGCTGTTTGTCCTTGGGCGTCGGGATATCGATCTCGATGGTGGCCGGCAGGTCGGCCGCGGCGAACGTCTTCTGCACCACCGTTGGCTTGTCCGACCACACGGCCGAGTGCCCCTTGGCGATCTCGTTGCCGCTGTCGCAAAGCTGCTCGTACGTCTTCCCGCGCGAGCCCATGTTGTAGGCGTACGTCACCACCAGCTTGTTGTCGCCCAGCTCCTTGGCATCCGCCAGGGAGACCGCCACCTTGTTCTTCCCCGGCGACAGGTAGGGCAGCGCGCCGCGGTTGCACTGGACGATGGCTTCCAGCTTGAGCGCCTTCAGGGGCTTGGAGAACGTCAGCTTGACGAGCGCTGAGTAGCTCCCAGCCACATCGGCCGAGAAATCCGCCAGCGCAACCTTCTTCCACTTCTTTCCGCCATCGGTGGAAACCTCGGCCGAATCGACTTCCGCCTCGCCCTGCGCGCGGCTGATCACATAAGGCGACTGAAGCTCAATCGTGACGGACGCCGGCTTCGCCGCATCGGCTGCCGCCAGCGCCCCGCCTTCCCACTTGGCGTTGTCCACTGCGGCCAGCGACTTCAGCACCGCTTCGCTCGACAGGTCGGGCGAGAACGTCAGCTTGCCGTTGGCCCAGGATCGCTTGGGATTGGCACTCCGGTACGGCTCATGGATCGGCCCGGCCACCGGGTCGTTGCGGTAGTCCTTGTCGCTGCACGAGTGTTCCGGGGCTTTCTTGCTGGCGCCCCAGAACCACGCATCCTTGATCGCCTCCCACGTCAGCGTCAGGGAATAGCCGGGGGCCAGGTTCACGTCGGCCGAATAGTTGCCGTCAAACTGCACCACCGCCCAGCCCGGCGGGCTGACGCCCTGCTTCGAGCTCTTCGTGCCTGTCAGCACGCCGTTGGGTGGGTCGCCGCAGCCCAGGAAGGACGGCGCGGTCCAGTTGGCTTTGCCGTCGATCACCACGAATCGGTTGTCCTTGGCATAGTAGAGTTTGCGGGACTCGTCCATCACGAAGTTGTCGGTGACGATTCCCGGGTTCTGCTTGATGTCCTCTTCGCCGGCGATGGTGCGCTTGGTCGGATCGGCCGGGTCGGGCATCCAGGCATAGAACTTGAGGAACGAATCGAGATAGTGCCACCGGCCGTCGTACTCGGCCTCGACGGTGGTGTGGCCGGGGGTGCTCCAGCCGACGAAGCGCCATTTCCAGCCCAGCTCGCGATACAGCGACCCCTGCACCGCGTGCAGCCCGCCGCACAGGCCCCAGCCGTAGACGTTCACGCACTTAAGCGCGGGGATCTTCTCCTTCTCCTGCGGATACGCGCAGTGGAAATGGCTGATCAGCATGAAGTTGTAGACCGAGATCGCCTTCTGGTCGTTTGTCTTGGCATCGCGCGTGATGCTCTGGACGATGCTCTTCAGGCTGGAGACATCCGCTCCCTTGTCCGGCTGGACCTTGATCTGCTTGACCTTCGCCGGCTGCGCGGGCTGATCGGCGGCGAGCAATGTTCCGGCCAACAGAAGTGCGGCACACACGTTCAAAGCGTACTTCATAGGTTTCTCCGATCTGAAATCCAACCTCGCGGTGCCCGCGTCTGCAAGACGCGGCGACTCAACCACAAGCCCATTCGCTTTCCCGTTGCGGATTACGCCATGATCAATACTTCCTCATCAATTCCTGTCAAAAATCTCCCAGAGCTGCGCCTGGGCTTGCCAGGAATCGGTGGCCACTGACGAGGGGGGAACAAAGGTCGGTATCGGGGGGATGTTCCACCAGTTCTCAATCCTGCCCGGATAGGGGTCGAGACGCTCGCGGACGCGCGCGTCGGCCGGCACCCACTTGACCGCGCCGTTGCCCAGGAGGGCGTTGTAGCCGGTGCGGTGGTAGCGCTCCAGAGCCTCCACCCCAATCGTCAGGTCGGCCATAATCGCCTTGTTGTTCACTTCCCTCATTCGCGGTATCACCTGCGGGCCGTTTGATCGGTTGGCCGGCGCTGGCCGAACCCAGTAGGGATCGACGCCGTTGTTGTTGGTGTGCCACATCCACTTGTAGCGACTGACGGCGGCATTGGAGTTCAATTGCATGCGGTGCGAGTACCCGGCCTGTACGTGGCGAGTTGTCGAGTAGTAGTGCTTTCCGTCTGCCCTGGGCTCTGCCGCCGGCGGCCAGTAAGGATGAATCCCATTCATTTCGTTGTAGGCAAACATAAACGAAGTGCCGCCTTCGCTCGGGCTCGCACCTTGAAAGGATGGGCAGTAGAACATCCGTCCCGCGGTCATGATTTTCGACGTCACCAGATAGCCCGACAGCGTGACACCGCCGTATCCGCCGGAAGAATTCTGCAAATACGAAATGCCGGTATTGCTGTTATTGCTGTCCCCTGCTGAGACGGCGTATCCGATGGGCACATACCCGTTGTAGCGAGAGGCATATTGGTTGTACCCGATGCCCAGTTGGCGGAGGTTGCTGGCGCATTGCACCCGAATGGCCGCCTGGCGCGCCTTGTTGAGGGCCGGCAGCAGGATGGCGATCAGCACGGCGATGATGCCGATGACGACCAGAAGCTCGACCAGCGTAAAACCACGGGCGTTTCGGCGGGGTTGGGCGATTCGGCGATCCATCGTGTACTCCTTGGCATCCTGGGGCGGATGCCGTTGGCATTCCCTTGGCATTCCCTCTCCACCTCACCGTCTGTATCCGCCAAACCAGCGGGCGCCCATGAGGAAGGGCGCCCGCTGTTGGAGGCGAAACTCTGCTTTGCCCTTCGTCCACTCAATCCCGCCGCCGCCGACGAATGGCCATCAAGGCACCAGGGGCGAGCAGGGCCGCCAAGCCCGTGGGCTCGGGGACCGAGATCATCAGGATGCGGTTGGTGGTCGCGATGTCGTTGGTCACGGCGTAGTGGACGTATGCCGTGGAGCCGTTCACGGCAATCCCATAGGCCGTCAGGTTGGCATAGCTCTGACCGTTGACCGGGCTCGTGGGCGTCATGTTTCCCAAATCCGTATAGGCGTTGATCGCCGCGGCATCAAAGGCATTGCTGATCTCGTAGAGATGCGATTCATAGGGTCCGGTGGCGCCGTTGCGATAGTCGCGAATCAACAGCAGTTTGTCGCCAGACGCCACGCCGCCCTCGCAGTCAAATCCGCCGTTGGTGTAGGGAACCGCTGAAGTATCGGGATACCACCCCGTGAAGCTGGACTTGGCGATCGTGGTCTTGGTGACGGCCGCGTTGTTCCCGCCGGTGATATCGACGGCCGCCTTGATCCAGTTGGTGCTGAATGGGTAGAAGTACGTGTACTTGCCATCGGGGGTCTTAACGATCGACCTGGCCATGGAAGCGGCGGCGTTGTCGCCGTTCGCGGCCGAATAGCCGAGTTCCCCCTGGGTATCGATCACGGTGTCGCCGGCGAACAGGTCAAGCCAGAACATGCGATGGCCGCCGCCGGAGTCAGCCGAGGAGGCAAATGTGACAAGCTTGTTGCTGTCAACATCGTAGACCAAGTCGTTCGGCCTGGTGTCGGCACTAAACTTATGACTGCCGTCGTAGAGCATGTCCCAGCGAATGGTGGCGGTGGCCAGCAGAGTTGGCGTGCCGCCGGAGGCCGGGATGGTGATCCGCTGGAAGACCGTGTTGAACTTCGTGGTGTCAATGGTGTCCTTGACGCGCCAATTGATCACCAGCGAGTTCTGGTTGATCGAATCTTCGTTGGCGGGGATGAACGCAACAGCGCCACCCGAGAAAGTGTTGCTTGCCGGTTCTATACTGGCCACGCTGAAATCCCCCAGGTTCGCCAGCGCCGCCTCAGCCACCCCCGGCATCGCCACCGCCGCCAGCGCGCCGGCCGCAGCCACGCACAACAATTTGGACGAACGATTCCGACGCTCACGACGTGTTTCGATCCGACTCATGACTCACCTCCAAAAAAGGTTGTTTTCCGTCCAGGTCCCCGTCGCACGGGGACCATCTCAATAGCACACTCTACACCGGTTTTTCTCGGATGCTATCGTTTTTTACGCTTTTTTTGATTGATTTTGCGCAAACAGAAGCGTATTCTGGGGCCATGCGGGCAGGTGCGCGGGCAAGTTCCAGGCAGCGGCGGAAGGTGGCGGTCGCTTTGCGTCTGGAATCCGCCCGGTGCCGCGACTTTCTCCGCGGCATCCTTCGCTATCAGCAGGTCACCGGCGCCTGGGAGGTGCGCGGGCGGGCGGCGCGCCCGGATTCCTACGACGTCGTCCGCGCTTGGCAACCGCACGGGATCATCACGGAAGCAACAACCACCGCCGAGGTTCAGGAGCTGCTGTCGATGAAGGTTCCGGTCGTGAACCTGTCGGGCCGGCTGGCCGAGCAGCCGCTGGCTCGCGTGATGACCGACAACCTGGCCGTGGGGCAGGTGGCCGCCGAGTATTTTCTAGCCCGCGGATACCGGACCTTCGGTGCGCTGGCGGACGAGGGGGCGCAGTTTTCCGAAGACCGGCTCCGCGGTTTTCAGCAGCGCCTGGCCGAAGCGGGTCATACGGTGCACGTCCACCGCATCCGCGAGGACCAGGGCGTGTTCGAGGGATGGGAGCGGGCGGACGATTTGCTGGCGGCGTGGATGCGAAGTCTGCCCAAGCCCGTGGCCATCCTGAGCGACGACATCCGGGGGCCGATCCTGAGCATGACGTGCGGACACATCGGCATCGCCGTGCCGGAGCAGGCGGCGATCTTGGGCGTGGACAACGATGAATTGCTGTGCCGCCAGGCCCAGCCGCCGCTCTCGAGCGTCTCCATCCCGCACGAGGAGATCGGCTACCAGGCCGCCCGGCTGCTGGATTCGCTGATGGCCGGCAAACCCGCCCCGGCCGATGCGGTTCGGATCAAGCCCATCGGCGTGATCACGCGGGCGTCCACGGATATCCTGGCGATCGAGGACCCGCTCGTGGCCGAGGCGGTGCGGTACATCAACGATCACGCCCAGGAGCGGATCAACGTGGGGGACGTGGTGGACGCGATGGCGGTCGGCCGGCGCGTGCTGGAGTATCGGTTCCGCCGGGTGATGCACCGCTCGGTGCTGTCGGAAATCCATCGGGTCCGGGTCGAGCGGGCGAAGATGATCCTGGTCCACAGCAAAAAGTCCCTGCCGGCGGTGGCGGAGGCCGCCGGCTTCCGCGACATCCAGCACATGACCGCGGTCTTCCGATTGCATGCCAACACATCCCCCGCCGCCTGGCGGCGCGCCAACCGGGTGTGAAACGAGCGGCTTGAAGCGCGGTGGGGATGAAGAGGATGACCCCCGCCCGGCCGCGTAGCATTTTCACAGCAGCGAAGCGAAGAATCCGGACGGTGCGAACTCCGAACGGTTCAGATCCTTCGGAGTACCACAGGATGACACGTAGTCAACTCTGTATTCCTTCGCGGGTCTTCGCCGCTTCGCGCCTTCGCGTTTAATCTTCTTTTGGTTGCGGCTCCGCCGCACTGTGTCATCCTGCGGGTAGTGCGCACAGGAGATTCTGCTCACGTCCGGTCGTCGTGCGAAGTTTTTCGGCGGCTCCTGGAACGAAACCACGATGCCTGATTCGCCAAGCCGCTCGGCGGCTCTGCCATGCAGTCATCACCGCTCACCGCGCCCCGAAGAGCGCTCGATCCGCCGAGGCCCGCCCCGGGCCCAACGCCAGAACGACGATCGCT
>JAIOQB010000282.1 GCA_021413585.1 Planctomycetia bacterium | reverse complement strand
CGCGTCTTGCGCGTCGTCGGCATTGCCCATCAATCGATAGCACGTCCGCCACACGCGGTCGCGATACCGACCAAGCAAGGCCACGAAGGCCGGCCCATCCGACCCTTCGCGCGCCGCTAGGGCCGCCAACTCCTCGTCCGTTCGGTCAGTGAGGTCCAAGACCGTACTTTCAATCGAGCCAGCCGCCGCGGGCGCCGCCGGTGGGGCCAATTCCCTTCAGCCTTCGCCCAGTTAGTTGCCAGTGGAGACAGCGGCTGTCACAAGAATCCTACGGCGCCCCGGGTGCCACGGCGCAACACATTGCCGCATAACAAGATACGCCCGGTGCTAGCGCCCCCTGCCAGCATCCCATCACAATCGGCCCAACAGGTCAAGATGAACCCGGGGGTAGGTCAGGCCTCTGGCCTGACAAGACCCCCCGTTTCCCATACCAGTGAGCCCAGCAAACCGTGCCGAATAGGAAAAATGTTTGACAGTTCATCCCCCGAACGATGAAATAGCTGCCAAGCGCAAGATGACGGCACCGCCGCGTCATTCATATTCGCGATCGAATGAAATCATTTCGCCGGGGGCAGGGCCGATGGGTTGTCTGGGCGTGCATTTTGCGTTGACGAAGAAAGAGGTCGACGCGCTATGCGCCATTCCAAACGAACAGGATCGATTGAATCATCTTCAGGAGCAAATCGAAGAGACCTATTTTTCTGACTACCCCGAACATATGGCGCAGAGCGACAAATCCTGGGACGCGATGCATCGGACCTTGGCCGACGGAGAATTGACCTGGGATGGTGGCGAGTATCCCCTGAATCACGTGATCCTTGCAGGCAGGTTGTTGTACTCCGAATCAGACTACATCATGAGCCTCAAAACGCCGGAGCAGGTACAAGACATCGCCAAGGCGTTGCCCGGTGTCGACGAAAGTCAGTTTCGATCGCGATATTTTCGGATTGATCCAGACGTATACGGTTGCGACGTATCCGACGAGGATTTTCAATACACCTGGGATTGGTTTCAAGAAGTACGCGCCCTTTATCTGCGCGCCGCTGATGACGGGCGCTATGTACTGTTCACGGCAAGTCAGTGACCGCGTTTTTGCCGGGCCTGTGTTTCCGTAGAGCGTTGATCAAGTCATTTTGCACGCAGCCACGTAAAGGAAAATCCCATGATCTGCCAAACCTGCGGTGCCGACGCGCCGACGAAGTACGTCGAGTTCTATCAAAACATCGGCGTGCTGGTGATGCGGTTTCACCAATCGATCAAGGGCAACATGTGCAAGCCGTGCATCCACAAACACTTTTGGCAATACACGCTGGTCAACACCACGCTCGGCTGGTGGGGGATGATCTCCATCATCGTCACGCCGTTCTTCATCATCAACAACACCGTTCGTTACATCCTCTGCCTGGGCATGGACCCGCCGTCCGGCAGCGGGCCGCCGCAACTCACGGATGACATTGTGAATCGCCTTCAACCCCACGCGCAACAACTCTTCGCCCGGCTGAACAACGGCGAAAAGTTGGACGTGGTGGCCGGCGACATCGCCCGCATGTCAGGCGCCACCCCCGGCCAGGTGTTGCTGTTCCTCCGCGCGACGCTGCAAGCGCATTCGAGCAAGTAGGTCAGGCCTCTGGCCTGACAATTGCATCTACTGAAGGAGGACGGATCGCGAAAGAGCGAAAGCACGAAAACGAAGACTGGCTTATCCGAAGAGTTTTTGCTTCCACGAATGGTTTTATCGCGTTTTCGCACTTTCGCGTATTCGCGATAGCGTTCGTCAATGTCTTTGTTTGAGGCTCAGCCGTGCGGCGTTCTTAGCCGCTTCTACCCCGGCTGCTTGCACATTCTTAACAATCGGCGGGTAGGCTAGGGGCTCGATTGCCGCCGACTACGGCGAGCCCTCCGCCGCCCGCAACCCTACCCCCGCCGCGAGACCCCAAGTATGCTGCTGACAGCCACCGAATACCGAGCCACAGGAACTGTGTTCATGCCCTCTCCGTCGGTGTTGATCGTCGAGGACGACCGCGCCTTGGCCGACGTGCTGATCTACAACCTCAAACTGGCCGGCTACGAAACGCTGCTCGCGCGCGACGGCCAGGAGGGGCTCGCCCAGGCGCAGCTCAAAACGCCCGACCTGGTGGTGCTGGATCTCATGCTGCCGGTGGTTGACGGCCTGGAAGTCTGCCGCCGCCTGCGGGCCAACCCGGCCACGCGCGGCACCTCGATCCTGATGCTCACCGCCAAGTCCGAAGAGATCGATCAGGTGGTGGGCTTTAGCGTCGGGGCCGACGATTACGTCACCAAGCCGTTTAGCGTCAAGGTGCTGCTCGAAAGGGTTCGCGCCCTGCTGCGCCGCAAGCACGCCGGCAACGAAGAGAGCGACGTCTACTCCGGCCAGGGGATCACCGTCGACCGTCAGCGCCACCAGGCCACCGCCGGCGGCGTGCCGCTGGAGCTTACCCGCAGCGAGTTCAAGTTGCTCGAAGCGTTGATCCGCCAGCAGGGCAGGGCATTCAACCGCACCGAGCTGATCGACTCAGCACTGGGGGACGACGCGCTGGTGATGGACCGGACAATCGACGTCCACATTCGCGCGCTGCGAAAGAAGCTCGGCCCCCACGCCGCGGCGATCGAAACGGTGCGCGGCGTAGGGTATCGGTTTCGCGAAGGGGCAATGGTGGTCGACGAAGTGAATGACCAATGAAGTGGTTGGGTGCCTGGGGCAGAGCGCAGCGATGCCCCAGCGCGGAACCCTCCTCCCTTTCAGGGAGGGGCCGGGGGAGGGTAACGCCATGCCCCCACAAACGACTTTGCTTCAGGTGCTCGCATCAACCAACTGGGGCTTCACTCCGCTGCGCTACGTTCAGCCCCAGGCACCCTGCGATGATCGTCGAGCAAGTTGATGATCAGTGAAGACAATGACCAATGTCCAAAATTCCAATAACCAATAATTGACGACGCCTCGGATATTGGAGATTGGAATCTTGGTCATTGGAGATTGAGTGTCTGATAAACTGGGAAAGCTCCACTCCCATTCCCATCAAACGCCGGTTGCATGAATCGGCTTCAATCAGTTGCCCGATCGGGCAAGATGTATCAGTGGCGTAAGGGTTTGCGTCATTGCCTATCGCAACGCGCTGCTCCGCGGCGTTCTGTTAAGATTCGGTTAATCTCTTCGGCCCCCTGGCAGGCGCCCGGGCATAATCTGCTAGCATGACGGGTGTGATTGGGGCACCGCGCGGCAGCGTTTTGCAATGCTGAAACGACGCGGATCGCCTGAGGGCGTTCGGCCCGTTAAGGATTGTGTTTGTCAGCACGGTTTGTTCGGCAGACATTTTGTTTGGGAGGAACACCGATGGTTTCGGAAACCGAATTGATCGACGCTCAGGATGAATTCTCGTTGCCGCACGGCATCGATCCTGGCCACGGCCAGCGGGCCGCGTGCCGCTACATCGAGCCGGAAGAGTTCTACCGGCTGGCCATCTCCTCGCGCCTGCTGGTCCGCTGCGACGACCGGGCCGCCGGCCTGCGCGGCCTGTGGGACCCGACCGAGCGAGTCTGGTACATCATCGAAGAAGACCGCCTCTACACCGGGCTGCGCCGCACGGCCGAGCCGTTGGAGCATGTGGGGGCGTGAGTCCAGCGATGCCTCAGTGGGAACTCCCCTCCCTTTCAGGGAGGGGCCGGGGGAGGGTAACGCGTCGCCCCGGCGAGAAGCTTAGTACTCAGCACGGAAGTGCTCGGTACTCAGTATTCTTTCTTTTGAGCCGCAAGGCGCAAGTAGCGCAACCGACGCTATCTATTATCGACCCGTACATCCGGCCTCGCCTTCCGGAATCGCTGTATGGCATCCGGTGAAAAAGCACGAGGTACACAGAGCGACTCTAAAGTGCGAATTTTCGCAAACGAGTCCAGTGATTTCTCAGTAAGCCGTGAATAGCAAATATCCGCTTCTCTCAAACCATTCAGGGCCAGAACATTGGAGAGGTTTTGATCCCCAAAGTCGCTGCCAAAATTGAAGGACAAGAAATCGACATCGGCAAAGAAATCGATGCCCACCCACCGTATCATGAAGTCCGATGCCGGCAGCGGATAACCATCGCCAGGAGGGTGGGGAGCTACCGGGACCTCAAAATCGTAGCCAATTTTACCTCCTTTTCGAGTGATCACTGAGATCGCCGCGGCCTGCCGACGGGCGCGGTACAGCCGCGGAGCAAAGATTGCGCAAGCAATGCTTATCATCGTAACAATGACAAGCAGCGTGCGCAGCGAGTACCTTAGATATTTGCGGCGGTTCATGCACAACGATGGCACATGGCGATCGTCCTTTCAAGGTTTGTCCTGAAGAGGAAGACCAGAGACCTCACCCGCTGGAGCTTCACTTCGTTCAGCCCCGGGCACCTTGCGAGTTGCGATTTCTTCGCTGTACGTGCGATACTCTTCCGCAATCCCCGCCTGCTTCGTGTCCCCGCGGTGTAGCACGATCCGGTAGCGGAACGTGACGCTTTCGCCCTTGGGGATCTTCATCTGGCCGTTGGCGTCGCGGTGGCCCGTGAACTCGCGCTCGCCGAGCGGATTGGCGGCGAACAAGCCATAGTCTCGGGCGTGCCAGAACGTCGGGTGCCGAGGATTGGTCGGCGCGTCGAACATCGCCACGCCATAGACTTTCCCGTCGAACGTGCCAAAGTAGTCCACCCAATCGGCGCGCTGCCCCCAGACCGCTTTGTCTTTCTGGCCGTGGCTGTTCACAGCATGACCCGGCGGATGCGTCACCCCGTCGATGACGCGGCCATCTTTTGCTGCATTCCCAAAGCACAGATTGGGATGCACGCGTATTGCCATCATCCCCTCCTTGGTGTCGCCGAGCGTGACGTCCCCTACGCTGGCGTGCAGCGTCACGTCGTAGTCGATGGCTCGATCACCGTTGGCGAGCTGCTGAAATCCTACGGTTGTGGTGTCGGTACAAACGAGTTTGCCTCGATGGTCAATCCAGCGGCTGTCCGCCGTGATGCTGCACCGCTGCGGATTGCTCTCCGTGGCGACAATCTTATCGTGAACGATCTGTCCCTTCTTCACCAGCCAGAAGTCCTCGCCGTTGACCAGGGCGTGGGCGAGCCAGATTGACATATGATGCGGGTGGTCCGTCGGCTCGCCCTTCTCACCGTGCATCGGATAGTTGCGCGTCAGCCGCATCTGGTCCGGCCCCATCACCGGCCACAAGATCGGCCGGTTGTAACCCTGGTAGATGTATTCTGTCATCACCTCGCCGTCGACCTTGATGCTGATCTTGCCGTCGAGCTTTTCGAGGGACATATGGCCGGGTGAGGCCGGCTCGGCGGCCGAAACAGTGCCGCCACACATGTCGAGCGCGAGTAAGCATCCACAAAATGCCGTGAACCGGGACACACGAGAGACGAAGTTAATCGGTGAATCTTGCATCTGCGGCACCAAGGCTGATGGAAAGTGATTGTGGTGGGAGTTCAGCCGCACCCGGACGCAGGCACTGGCAAAGCCCAATGGCGTCCGGGAAAAATCTTAACTGTTTCTTAACTTGCGCGATCTGCGGCGTTTGTATATAAACTCCGCATGTCCCAGTCCAGGCACCAACGACGCCGGAGGCGTAGCGATCGCCGCGCGCGT
>JAIOQB010000127.1 GCA_021413585.1 Planctomycetia bacterium | reverse complement strand
AGACATTAAGCTCAACGTCGTCCGGCACACGCTCCACATCCCAGATCATTCGATCCAGGCGGCGCGGTGCGGGGCCAGCGGTTTGGTTGCGGGGTCTCCGGAACAGACTCTCCTGACCTTGCGGTGATTTGCGGCGGGGCGCGCCGGCAAACTAAAATAGAGATCGATGTATAGAGCATCGGCCATTGTTTTGGAGCGTCGGCAGGAAACCAGATTTCTACGCCACCTACGCTTTGACCCTCTCCCATAAAAATCGATCAGACAAGTCATTACCTGTCGGAGGCGATGAACCGATGAATCGTAGCGCGGGTCAGCCGCGCAAGCCAACACGCGCCGCGCAAGCGAACACGCTTCGGACCAACGCTGGCTCGGGAGCCAATCGTGTCCAGGCGTCGGCCGAACCTTCCGAAGTCCCTAGCACGCAATTTTTTTCCCCTTTATCTGCGTGACTTCGACGGAGTGCAGTCGGGCGATGCAACTGACACTGAAAGTACTCGAGGGAAGCCGCCACGGCATGGAAGTGCCGGTGCCGGGTCCGAAGTTTTTTGTCGGTCGCGACGAAGATTGCCATCTTCGCCCGCAGAGCGACATGGTGAGCCGTCACCACTGCGTCCTGCTCGTCGAGCCGGGCTATGTCGCGGTGCGCGACTTTGGCAGCAAAAACGGCACGTATGTCAACGGCCAGAAGATCGACGGAGAGCAGCCGCTCAAGGCGGGCGACCGCCTGGCCATCGGGCCGCTGCTATTCGAGGTGGTCGTGCAGCATGTCATCGGCGGCCCCAAGCGGCCCAAGGTCAAAGACATGCAGGACGTGGTCGATCGCTCCGCGCAGGCCGCGGCGGGGGCCGAGGTGGATGTCTCCAATTGGCTGGTCGAGGACGAATCCGTAATGGGGGGTGGGCCCTCGCCGCACCCGGCACTGAAGAAGAAGGGGGCCGGTTCGCCCCGGTGGTGAAGCCCAAATCGGTCGACACCCGCTCCGCCGCGGTCGACGTGCTCCGTGAGTTGCGCAAGCAGCAGCAGGCGAAGGCGAAGACGAAGCCGCACGACCCATCTTGTTGGGCCGCAGGGCCGGCATCTTTGCCCTCAGGGCAAATATCCCCCAAACCGGAAAATAACGCAGGGCCGTACATTTTCCCTGATTGTTGTATCTTTCCAATGGGTTGCTCCGATGTCATTGCCAGCGAGATGGCGGTGGCCGCACAGCTTAGCGGTCCTGCCTCCCTTAACGCACTCCCCCTCAAACTGGCCCAGCAGTGGAGAACATGCCATGACGAAGACCAAGCAAGCTCCGGAAGCGGTAACCGTGGATCGTCGCGGAGCCGCGGCACGCAACGACCGCCGGCAGAGTGGCGATCGCCGGCAGGCTGCCGCCCCGGTGGCTGTCGAGCGGCGTCAGATCGCCCGTCGCGAGAAGGTCAATCGCCGCCGGCAAATCGATCCCACCACCTGCGAGCGGGAATACACCGATCTGGAGATCGAGTTCATGCAAGCCATGGACAACTACAAGCGGAAGAACGGCCGCATGTTCCCCACCTGCAGCGAGATCCTGGAAGTGATCCGCGACCTGGGCTACGTCAAAGCGCAAGTGGTCGAGCTGGAAACCGTCGCGGCGGCCGAGTGATCGCGGATTTGCGATTTGCGATTGCGGATTTGCGATTGGTTGCAGCGGGCGGCTAGCACTCAGCACCTTGTGCTACGATAACCAGCCAGCTAGCAAACCAGGTTCGCGTGGTTTTCTACGGAGCAGGCCCGACCCCGTTCCTCCGTTATCGCCTGTCTTTTGGACCAACGCCGCTGACACGCTCCTCCAATTTATAATCTCCTAATCGCTCTTTTATCGACATAAGCAATTGTTTGCGAATCTGTGTGCTTTCTAGTTCGCCGACAAAAACTGCCAGACCATTACTTGTTTCCAGGATACTCAAAGGAGAGAATTTCTCATCTTGCTTTAGCACGCCTTCCAGCACTACTTTTTCCGACAAGAATTGTGAGTGGTAATTTGAACTCTCCCCATAGATTGCGCCTGCAAAAAAAACACCAACACTTACTACCACGCCCGAAATACCCACGACGAAAGCCAGACAGATATACAGGACCACTTTAGGACGACTAACGCTCATACTACGGTTCTACTTCCTCCGCCGCGGCTTACCCGGTTTGCCGCGGGGGCTGTTGCGGCGGTCGGATTTCGATTTGTGCGGACGGCCGGGGGGTTTGCCACCGCGCACGCCCCGCTCGCGGCTGGTCGTTGGGATGGGGCGGGATGGGCCGTGATCGTCGCCACCTGACGACGCAGCATTCGCACCGGAGGAAGATGCACCCGCGGCGCCGTGCTTGTGCTTCTTCGGTGGCCCGGGTGGGCGACCTTTGAGCCGGCCAACCAGTCGGAAGTCCAGTTCGCGGCGCTCGATGTCCACTCTGGCCACCGCCACGCGCACCAGATCGCCCAAGCGATAACTGTTGCCGCTGCGATATCCGCTGAGCGTGTGGGACGCCCGATCGTACTTGTAGAAATCTTCCTGCAGGCTGGCGACGTGGATGATCCCCTCGGCCGGCAGTTTGATCCCTTGGGCGAACAGGCCGAAGTTCTGCACGCCGGTGATCACCGCGTCGAACTCCTCGCCGATCCGCGTGCTCATGAAGTGCAGCAGCTTGACCTTGATCAACTCGCGCTCCGCTTTTTCCGCCCGTTGCTCGCGCTCCGAGCAGTGATCGCCGATCACGGACAGCTCGTCAAAATGGCTGCGCGGCTTCTTCTTTGTGATCAGCGCGTCGAGCAGCCGATGCACCGTCAGATCAGGGTAGCGGCGAATCGGCGACGTGAAGTGGCAATAGCACTCGCTGGCCAGGGCAAAATGCCCCGCTTCCTGAGGACTATAGATCGCCTTCTGCATCGAACGCAGCGTGGCGTAGTTGATGGCGTGCTCTTCCGGCGCCCCTTTGACGCGATCGAGCAAGTCCTGGATTTCAAACCGGCTTTCCAGGCTCTGCACCGGCTGGCCCAACTCTTTTACAAAATCAGTGAGTTGCTTGAGCTTGAGCGGATCGGGCGGCTCGTGAACGCGCCGCAGGAAGGCGAGGCCCTGATCGTGCAAAATATCGGCCACCGCTTCGTTGGCCGCCAGCATGAACTCTTCAATGATCTGATGGCTGACCGTGTTCTCGACCAGATGCGCCCCGCTGACGCGGCCGTCGCCGTCCAGGTCGATCTTCACTTCCGGTAGCGAAAGCTCCAGCGCCCCGCGCTTGAACCGCCGGGCGCGGAGGATCATCGCCAGCGTGTGCATCCGGCCCAGCAGGGCATGCACCTCGGGCGTGAGCTTCTTCCGCCACGCCGGCGGATCGGCCAAGTAGTCGTCCACTTCCTCGTACGTGAACCGCCGGGCGCTCTTGATTGCCGCCGAGCAAGGGTCCGCGCCGACACGAATCCCCTCGGGCGAGAACTCGATAAACACCGTCTTCGTGTAGCGCACCTTATCCGGCTGCAGGCTGGCCAGATTGTTCGAGATGATCTCCGGCAGCATCGGGATCACCCGGTCGGGCAAGTAGATGCTGGTCGCCCTGTCGCGCCCTTCGCGATCGAGCGCGGACTTCTCGCGGACGAAGTGCGAGACGTCGGCGATATGCACGCCCAGACGCCAATGGCCGCGCTCGATTTCCACCAGTGAGATCGCGTCGTCAAAGTCGCGGGCGTCCACCGGGTCGATCGTGATGATCGTCTCTTTGGTCAGATCGACGCGCCCTGGGCCGACCGATTCGTCGAACTCGGCGGCCACAGCACGAGCGTCGTCCAGAGCGTCTTCGGCAAACTCGCCGGGCAGATTGAACTCGCGAATGATCGAGAGCGTGTCGACGCCGGGCGCTCCGCGCGGGCCGAGCACTTCCAGCGTCACCCCTTCGCCGTCGTGGGAGTGCGACGGGAAGCGGACCATCTCGAACACGACCTTGTCGTCGGGCCGGGCGTTCTTCGCCCCGGCGTCGCCGACGTACACCGGATTGGTGAACAACGTGCCGTCGACTTGAACGAACCCTCCGCCGGCGCTTTCAAAATACGTGCCGACGAACTGGTGCGTTTCGCGTTCGACAACCTCGATGATCTCCCCTTCGCCGTTGCGGCGGGCGGCGCCGCTGCGGCCCCGGCCACGATCGTCGCCGCCGGAGCGCTTGATCATCCGCACCGCCACCGTGTCGCCGCTGACGGCGTCGCGGGTGCGGTTGGCGGGAATAAAAATATCTTCGCTCCGCTCGGCGCTGCGCGGCGTGCCGGTCGGGCGGACAAAGCCATAACCGTCGGCCACGCGGCGGAAGACGCCGGTGATGCGGTTGATGTCGCGGGCGGTCGCCAGGCCGACGGCGTGATTCTCGCCGTAGCTCACTCGGCCCTGCTTGACGAGCCGTTTGATGATCCGCTTGAGCCGCTGCAACTGCTCTTCGGAGAGATGAAGTTGCTTGGCAATCTTGCGCGGCTTGACGGGTCGATAGCTGCTCTGGGCGAGCAGTTCCAATAAGGAGCGTTCTAATTCTGTGTCGTAGTCAGTGTCTGGTTTTTCTTCAGAAGTCATTCAAATAAGTGGTTGAAGTAGTGGTTTGTTGGTAATTGGTGAATTGAGAGAGTTGCAGCCGATAAGGCGAAATCCCAATGACCAAATTCCAATCTCCAATAAGGGAGCTGCGCATGTTTTTATTGGAGATTGGAATCTTGATCATTGGTCATTTAGCTTCCATGGGGCCACGATACAATTTCCGCCCGATGTTCGGATGGTACTGCGTCCAGTGGCTTTCGACGTTCAGGTCGTCGCGCAGCAACTGCTGGAAGTGGTGGATCTTGGCGTCGAGGTTGTCGAGATGGTGCAGGGCGATCGCTTCGAGCGTCATCGGCACGGTGGGGCTGCCGAACTCGTTCGAGCCGTGATGGCTGACGATCAGGTGCTTAAGCCGCAGCACCAGTTCCGGCGGCAATGGCTCGCCGCTGAGTCGTTCCGCCTCGGCCAGCTTGGCCGGCAGTTGCTCGATCGCCAGCACGATGTGCCCCAGCAGTTGCCCATGGTCGCTGTAGCCGAAGTCTCGTTCGTACGTCAGCTCGTCGATCTTGCCGGCGTCGTGCAGGAAGGCACCCATCAGCATCAGGTCGCGATCGATCTGCGGATAACGGCCGGCGATGGCCAGCACGATCTCCATCAGATTGACCACATGCTCCAGCAGCCCGCCGCGATGGGCGTGGTGGTTCTTCACACCCGCCGGGGCCGAGACAAACCGGCTCATGAACGATTCATCCACCAGATACGCCTCAGCCAGCGCGGCCAGGTGCGGGTTCGTCAGCCCACGCAGGATTTCGGCCAGCCGCCGGGCCAGCTTGTCGGTGTCGGCCGACGAGATGCGGACAAAATCGGCCTCGTCGATCGCGTCGGCCGGCGCCTTGTTGATCCGCGTGGCGATCAGTTGCATCGCCCCCTGGAAGAGCTGCGTCGAGCCTTCCACCCGGACGTAGTCGCCATTGTCGAACCGCCGGGCGATCTCCTCGCTGGCGTTCCACATCCGGGCATTGATCGACCCGCTGCGGTCGGAGAGTTCCAGTTGCAGGTAGAGGTTACCCTGGGGGGCGAATTCATTCACAAAACGTCGAGGCATGGAAATATAGATCAGCGGATTAATCGGACAGATTTATTAAACGGGGGAGGCCCAGAGAACAGTGCGGCAAGCGGCCGGCGGGCGATGCGACATGGAGGTGATTGTAGGGCCCGCGCGGCGTGGCCACAAGGGGGCGGGGGGGAGGCTGGTTGTCAGTTGTCAGTGGCGGGCAGTGCGGTGAGCGATGGGTGCCTGGGGCAACGCCCCAGTTTTGGCACTTGGGACGGTGGGCAGAGTCCGAAACCGCTGCTTGCCGGATGAGGGCAACCTGCTAGAGTCTAGCACGCGCAGGAGGTTGCAGAACCAACAATATCGTCCCTGGTTTTCGCCTTTGTCCGTGTGCCACTGGCTTTGCCAGTACCAGCACAATCCTCGGCGAATGACCAATGTCCAAATCTGCGAATCGTTTTTGGACATTGGGATTTAGACATTGAGATTTATTCTTAAGGAGTAAGAGCCTTGATCACGAAAATTACCGGCCGCCTGCTGGCTGTTGCCGAGGACGAATTGACCTTGGCCGCCGGGGCGTTTGAATACGAGGTGCTGATCCCCGAGTTCGCCCGTCGCCAGTTGCAGGCCCACGTCGGCAGCGAGATCAGCCTGCACACGATCGAATACCTGGAAGGCAACCCGATGCAGGGGCGGATGACGCCACGGTTGGTCGGGTTTATCAACATCGCCGAGCGCGAGTTCTTCGAGCTGTTCTGCAGCGTGGACGGCGTGGGCGTCAAGAAAGCGCTTCGCGCGATGGTCCGCCCAGTGCGCGAGGTGGCCACGGCAATCGAAGAGCAGGACCTCAAGACGCTGGCCACGCTCCCTGGCGTCGGCCCGGCCACGGCCGAGCGGATCGTGGCCAAGCTGCGCCGCAAGGTGCCGAAGTTTGCACTACTGGCGTTGCGAGACGAGCCGCACCCGGCCGAGGTGACTCACGACGTGGTGCGCGAAACATACGAGGCCATGCGCACGCTGGGGCACAGCGAAAGCGACGCCCGACGGCTGGTGGACGCCGTGCTGGCACGCAAGCAGAAGTTCAAGGACGTGGAATCGCTGTTGCAGGCGATATACGAACAGAACAAGGGATAGCGGTGCGTAACGGTTGAAGTTCCGCCATATTATGCCGTAACGCGGTTTGCTATATTACTGGGACGATAGCGAACAGACGTTCATCGAATCTCCGCCATCCAAAATCCACCGCTGCACGCCATGACCCGCGAACCGTTGCTGCAAACTGAAGTCGAGCAGGAGGACGATCGCCTGCTGCGCCCCCAGCGGATGGGGGACATGATCGGCCAGCGGGCGGTGTTTGAGCGGTTGGAGATTGCCGTGGACGCCGCCCGCAAGCGGGGGGAGACGCTGGGCCACATCCTGTTCGACGGGCCCCCCGGACTCGGCAAGACGACGTTCGCCACCTGCATCCCGCGTGAACTCGGCGTCGGGCTGCAAATCGCCAGCGGCGCTGCGTTGTCCGCCCCCAAGGATTTGATTCCGTATCTGACCAACGCCGAGGAAAGCTCGGTGCTGTTCATTGACGAGATTCACCGGTTGCCCAAGGCGGTCGAAGAGTTTCTCTATCCGGCGATGGAGGATTTTCGGATCGACATCACGCTGGGCGAAGGGGTGAACGCACGCACGCTGAACATGACGTTGCGCCCCTTCACGTTGATCGGGGCCACCACGCGCACCGGGCTGTTGAGCGCTCCGCTTCGCGATCGGTTTCAAATGCGGGAACACTTGGACTTCTACAGCGATACGGAACTGTCGGAGATTGTCGTCCGCAGTGCCCACAAGTTGCGGGCACCGATCACCGACGACGCAGCGCTGATGATCGCCTGCCGCAGCCGGGGGACGCCGCGGCTGGCGAACAACCGGCTCCGCTGGGTGCGCGACTACGCCACCAGCCGCGCGGACGGCAACATTACGCAAGCGGTGGCCGACGACGCCCTGGCGATGGCGGGCGTCGACCCGCTGGGCCTCGATGGCCAGGACCGCAAATACCTGGAAACGATTCTGCGGGCCCAAGGGGGCCCGATCGGCGTCGAGTCGATCGCCCACACGATGAACACCGCCACCGACACGCTGGTGGACGACGTCGAGCCGTTCCTGCTGCGCACCGGACTCATCCTCCGCAGCCCCCGCGGCCGCAAGCTCACCCCCAGCGGGTACGAGCATCTAGGCGCCCAAATGCCGGACGAACCGCCGGGCGAACCGGACGCGCAGCGGCCGTTGTTTTAGCGGGATGGTACGACCATTTTAATAGAATAGGCCGCTGCCGGACGTGTCACCCTACCTAAATTCTAGTCAGTCAAAGGTTCGATTTTCGGATCTAGCGGCCAATCTTTGCCGTTCGTTTCGTCTCTCGGTAGAATCACTACCTGAAAGGTATCTTGTCGCGGGCCCCGACAAGCGTGAACTGGCGACCGAACCCGCAATTAACGACGCAATCGGGCGGCTGTCGGAATTATTACGCCGGCGGAAAGCGGTTCGGACGGCGGTTGTGGTTTCTCACCACCTTTCCAGCAGCTATCCTCGGTCCGGCCCACAAATGGGGAGCGGTATCGTGAGTGATTTTCAATCGCGGCTGGCAATCGAACTTTTAGAGGAACTTGCTGGTGTTATAACTGGAGATGTGCCGGCATTGAATCAGCAGGCAGCAGTTCAAGAGGCGATCAATCGGCTGCGTGCCTACTTGCTGGATGGACGGATTAATGAATTACCGTGCCGACGCAAATCCCGAGAGCTATGGGCTTTTGTATGGGCAGAATTAGAAAAACTGAACCGGCTGAATGAAGGCGCGCAGTCTTCGGGCCGTTCCCGTGTCGCTCAGAATCTGCATTGCTTAGTGGGTTGGTTGTGCGAATCGGAAGGCTTGCGACACGCTGGTTGGGAGGATGACCTATTTCATCGTGCGTACAAAGTGGTGCAATCCGAAAGTGGTGCAAGCGAACTTGACTTTCTTACGGACGTTCTGAGTGCCGAAAGACAGGGATGGAAGCGAGCTGACTACCTCACCACTGTGGCAGCCCGAACGGTCGCGCCGATTCCAACAGCCTTCGACGGAAAAAACGAATCGGATAGTTTCAAATTGAACCCTCAAGTCGTAAAAGAGGCTATTGACGAATGGCTGGCCCTGGCCCCGCAATACATTGAGGGCGTTCGGCGCGTGGCTGTCGGTGACGACACGCACGATAAATTTTACATCGTGAGCCCGCCTCAGCGTCTTCGAGAACTGACGGAGACACTGTTGGATATGTGTGGTGCTGCGTGTCCTATCGTCGATGTCAGTCCTTTGGCTGATTTTCTGCCCTCGACAACATTTCTCGATATGGAGCGCCCAGCACGAGCGTTTGAAGGGGCGCGCGCCCTCCTGACGCAGTTGGCGTTTGCGGTTGCCGGGCCACGCCGTGCCGTACCTTTTGGCGATAAACAGGAATCGGTACCCTTTGTGATGACTCAGTTGCAACGGGCGATTTGGATTGCACTCAATGGACGGGCGCTTAAAGGGGACGCGCTTGCAGAGGAAGTCTCTGGCGGTGACAAGAGGCGCCTTTACAAACGCGGCGGAATCAAAGAACTTACCGCGTCGGAGAGAGTTCTAAACAAGCCTACGGTGGGTTATTATCGCCCCGATGCTCCCCCATCGGACTTTACGATCGGTTAGGCAGTGATTGGGCACTAAGTGGGCCTTAAGTAGTCACTGCGGAATGTCTCGACATGTGCTCTAGTCAGGTGCATGAGAATGCATCCCGACGAATCGTTTCGTCTGCCCACGAGTGCTGCTGATTTGGCCGAGCGGCGTTATAGCTCCGAGCGGCATTTTTGGGCGTTCCATTCAAGCGGCCGACTCCTCCTATGCGTTGGGCAAGGGCTGAGTGTGCGCTGGTCGGCAGGTGAGATGCGCCGTTTGTTCGATGTGGGCGTTACACCATTGGACCGATGGTTGCCTAGCCTGTATCACCCGCCTTGGCTAGATAAAATCAGCCCAGGTGTCGGCCTGCACACCGGAGACCAAGATCACGTCGCGGCAGATGCGTCGTCCGTCGATCGTCACCACGACCTGACCGGTAGTCTGCGGAGGCAGTTCTCGGGACTCGGCCAGCAGAAGAGAGTCGCGACTGACTTGCGCGAGCGGCAACCTTTCGCTGCCGACCACCAGCCACATTTCAATTTCCGGAGAATGCGCGTACGGCGGAAAGGCTGGAATCGACATGGATGAGTTTCGTTTCAGAGCGGATCGCTACGCCAAACTCGCCGGTCGGGCTTTGGAGACCGTTCACATGGGATTTGGCCAAGACGGCTATCTTTGGGCAACCGAGCAAACCACCGCAGTGAAAGTATTTGCACGTCAGGGCAATTATGACCGCGAACTCGGTTGCTATCAACGGCTCTCGGAACACAACATAACAGCGATCGGCAATTTTCGCGTGCCCCGATTTGTTGGTTGCAACGACGAACTGATGATTGTGGAAATGAGCATCGTCAGTCCGCCGTTTCTGTTGGACTTTGGAAAAGCCTACCTTGACCAGCGTCCGGATTACAGCCCAGAAACAATCGAATATTGGGAGGCGGAGGTAAAAGAACTCTTTGGCGACCGTATTGGCGAAGTGAAGGCCGCGCTGCGCGCGCTCGCAGCCATCGGTATTTACTATTACGACGCCAAGCTGGGAAATATCAAGTTTTAGTTTGGCCGGTGGGACATAGGCCTGGTTCCCACGTCCCACCTGGCAATGCACTGTTTCAAGGGGGCAAAAGAACCTGCGTGGATTATTTAGCCCTGTCATCCAACCACGCAAACGGATCATCGTCCGCCCCGGATTGCCCAGCGGCGGCACTCGGCCCGTCGTACATCGCTCGCACCGGCAGCGGCGTGCTGGCCTCTCGCGCTTGCAAAGCCGCGAGGCGCGCGTCCTGGTTGGCGAC
>JAIOQB010000201.1 GCA_021413585.1 Planctomycetia bacterium | reverse complement strand
GGGTGGCGTAAAAACCATTCGGCGATTCGCGCCCGACGCCACCGTCTGCCATCCGATGAATCCCGTGTCGTGCGGCCCCGACGCGATTCGCTACGTCGGCCAGGACGGCGGCGACTTCCGCGTCCATCTGACGCTGCGATCCAATGGCAGTGATCCGACGGCGCCCTGGCTCCGCAAGGTCGATCCCACCCGCGCGATGGAAGGAGATAACAGCCTGGCGATCCGCTGGGAATCGCCGCAGGTGTATCTGATCGACAACGAACACGTGCTGCGGTTCGACACGGGGACGAAGCAGGAGATCGACTACGCATTGCCCGGCGCGGCGGCGGCCGCCGTCCCTCCCGCAACGCCGCCGATCGGCCCGCCGGCCTCGCGCATTCTCGATTGCCGAACCATCGGCGACCGGATGCTGGTCGTGTCCGGCAATACCGGTACGCCGCCGGGACAACCGGCCGGGCCGGAGGACGTGCAGCGGTCGAAGATTTACGTCGACGTGTTTCAATTCGGCACCGGCAAGCACGTCAGCCGACAAGAACTGCCCAGCATCGCGTACCGCGACGACCTGACGCAGTCGCTGCTGCTGCCAACTGCGATCATCGTGACCGACCTGGCCGGCGTTCATGCCTTTGGAATGCCGTAATGCACATGAGCAGGTTCATTTCACGATTGATTGAACGCAGCCGGGTGCCTGGGGCAACGCCCCAGGCGTTGCTGCTTCAAGCATCTGGGGCGTTGCCCCAGGCACCCACTCGTTCCGGCACTGGCATAGCCAGTGGCACACGGAAGGAGCAAGGCAGGGACGGGTCGCAAGATTGGGGCAACGCGGGAGAACCAGCAACATCGTCCCTGGTTTTCGCCTTTGTCCGTGTGCCACTGGCTTTGCCAGTGCCTTTGCAGCATCTAGCACTCTGCCTGCTGCTGACCCTGTGCGTCACGACAGCATTCAACACGGCAACAGCCGCCCCGCCGGCCGATCCCCCGCCCCGCCCCATCGACTTCATTCCGCCGCAGTGGATGGCCCCGCTGAAAATCCACTGGCGGGCCACCTGGGACGAAACGCTGGCCGCCAATCCCGAGCAGCAGTGGCAGCAGGAGATCGGCCAGAACAAGGCGCTGGCCAACGCCGCGGGGCAGATCGTCGGGCTGTGGCGGATCGAGCTGCTCACGCAACTGATCGAGCGTTTTCCTTACGAGCGCGAGCGGCACTACCACGCTTGCCGCGAGATCGCCATTCGCTATCAGCACATCGGCATGAATTTTTGGCGCAGCTACTACGCGCTGCGTGCCATCCGCGATTACCCCGAGCAAATCGACAAGCTGCCGGAGACATACATTTGGCTGAACAACTGGCCGCAGGGGAACGTGATGTACCCTGAATCGGCCGAGTGGGAGTTCGGCGTGCATGAAGTGCTGCGGCGCCTGGAAGACGGCTCGATTCCGGCCAACCATCCGGCCACGAATCATTACATCAATTCCCTGCATCAGCTTTGGGTGGGCCGCGATCAATACGACGAACTGGGCCCGCTGCTCGCCCGGCTGGAGCGGCTCGGCAAGGTGGCGCCGAATCCGATGTTCAGCCAGGCGGCCAACGTCGTGCAAGCGTATGGGCATCGCGTCCAGGCAGCGGCGTACTTGGAGCGGGCGGGTAATCAGGGGCAATTCAACATGCTGGCCAACGTGCCGCTGGGAGCGATCGAAGGCCTGGCCAAAAACGTCGAGCTGGAAACGCGTTGGGAAACGCTCAGCCGGGGCGGCGCGATCTTTCAGCCCGGTCAGCCGCTGCCGCCGGACGAAGTGCAGAGCCTGCTCGACCTGGCCGCCACGGCCGTGGCGTATCTTCCGCAGAGCGAGTCGCACTTCATCTCGTTCTGGAACATGACGGACGACGCCCTGCTGCGGCTGGATGGGTTGCGAATGGACGGGCCACGTCTGGCCGCCCTGCGCGACGCGCAGCAGAAGAAGGCCGAGCCGCTGACCCAGGCGCTGCGTCTCTCGGGCGACGCGGATGAACTGTCGCTGGCGTTTCGACGCTTTCCGTTTGCCCGTTGTATTCACGAGCTGATGATCGAGTCGGGCGAGCAGGCGCTGCGCGACGGCCGAGCCCAATGGGCCAGCGCCGCGCTGCGCGGCGTGATCCGCCACACCGACGACGCCACGCTGCGGAACGAGGCGTACCTGGGCCTCTGGCTGGCGCTGGCGGAATCTTCCGACCGGGCGGCGCTTGAGACTGAACTGGCCGCCGTGCCGGATGAGACGCCGCTCCCCTGGCGCGGCGGCACGCAGACGGCAGGGGAGTTGAAGAAGCAACTGCTGGCGCAAACCAGGGTGCCGGGGGCAACGCCCCAGATGCTCAACGCCGCAAAGCTGGCCGATCTGCCGCGGCGGCGGATCGCTCTCTCCGCCAACTGGCCCGGCTGGAACGCGGACGGCGTGGCGTACGATTTTGGCGCGCACGCCCCGTGGCCAATCAGCCAGGTGCAGGCGGGCCGCGACGGACTCTATGTCACCGGGTCGGATCGCCTGGCCCGGTTCGACGCGGCCGGCGGGTCGCCGACATGGCTCCGCGCGCTGGCCGACGCAATTGCCAATCCGCCCGCCTGGGACGTGGCTCAAGCCGCGCGCACCGCCGAGCAGCAATGGTACGTCCACATGGATCGCGTGCCGGTCACCGTGCGTGGATCGGATCAAACTTCGCTGACGAAGAACGGCCGGATCGTCTGCGCGCTCATCAGCCGGCCGGCCCCTGGGCGGATCGCCGGGTTCGATGCCCACACGGGCCAGCCGCTGTGGACCACCGCGGGTCGCGACGAGTGGAAGCAGATCGAGCCGGTCAGCCAGCCCGCCGTGGCGGACGATCGAGTCTACGTGGCGACCGCTCCCCTGCCCCAAATCATCGACGGCCAGCCGCAGCCGATGAGTTCACCGTTGCGACTGGTGTGCCTCGACGCGCGCGACGGCCGGATGATCTGGAATCGGCCGATTGGCTGGCAGGAACTGACGATCGCCGATTTTGGCCGCAACAGTTGCGCGGTCACCGTGCAGGGAGGCGCCGTGTACTGCTCGACGAACGTCGGTGTCGTTGCCCGCTGCGATGCCCGCGATGGTTTGCTCGATTGGGTCCGCGGCTACGCCAGCGCCGTGCAGCCGCTGGCGTATCAATCGCTCAACTGCTCGCGTGAGGGGACGTCGCCGCTGGTGGTGGGCGACACGCTGCTGATCGCCCCGCGCGACCACAGCGGTGTGCTGGCGTTCGACTGCGCGAGCGGCAAGCTGCGGTGGGAGTCGATCTTAATACCTTCGGACAAGCTGCTGGGCGTGCAAGGTTCGCATGTGATCGGCATCAATGGACATTTTCTCGCGGCATTGGATCTGGCGACGGGACGCACTGAGTGGTGCCGGCCGCTGGCGGATGGCACCGGCTCGCAGGGAGCGATTGTCGGCGAAAGCATCGTAGTGCGCGACGGCGCCACGCTGCGGCGCATCGCGACGGCTACCGGCAAAGATATCGAGACGATGCCGTGGAACGAGCCGGCGGCCGATTGTGTGATCCTGGCGGATGGGACACTACTGGCGGTGGAAGTGCCGAAGCTGCTCGATGGAGCCGCCGGCCGGCTGACAATGAATGCGCCGCTCGCGTTGCCGCTGCAAGAACTCGTCAGCATCAACGCCCCGCGTCCCAGGCTGACATTCTCCGACGCGCACGCCACGCCCGCCCCCGCGTTCTGCATTGTCACCGACCGCCGGCTGGCCTACTACCGCAGTCGGCCCGAAGGGCGCTTCGTGTGGGAGCATCTGCTGCCGCACTCGCCGCAGAGCGTCTGGATGCAAGGAGAGACGGTGTTGGTATGCATTCAGAATAACGTCACAGCGCTGCGGGCGGCCGATGGAGTCGAACTGTGGACCGTGCGGCTGCCGTTTGTGCCGTACACGCTCACGGGCGACGGCAACGAACTTTTCGCGGCGACCCATCCGACGTGGCCCGCGCATGTCGGCGCGGTGGATATGACGCAGGGAAAGCTGCTGTGGAGCCGGCCGCTCACCGCCACGGTGCGCTTCAACGGTGGCATCCGCGCGCTGGTGCCGCGCCACCTGGCAGACGGCGGCGTCCGCTTGGGCGTCGTCATCAATGGGCTCTACGGCGACGTCGGCTGGCAACTTAGCGAAGTAGCCCTCGACTCGCAAACCGGCACGGTTCGCGACTTCAAGCGCTGCTTCCCCGATCAGACCAACTGGTGGGGCAACTACCTGGACTACGATCAGGATTCGATCCGCTACATCGCCCAGGAGGGGCCCGACTGGCGGTTGCACGTGCTACGTTCCCCCGGCGAGGCGGACGTGGCCGCCCCCTGGCCGCGCAAGGCAGACATGAACGTCTGGAACAACGGCTGGAACAAGAAGAACTTCCTCGGCACGTCGCTCACACCGGCCGGCATCTTCTCCAAAACGCCCGAGCAGTTGCTGATGTACGACCCGGCCACGCGGCAGGAGATCGCCTTCAAAATCGAGAAGGAGCCGCAGCAATTTCAGAGCGTGATCCTCGACTACCGCGAGATCGGCGGGAAGCTGGTCGTGGTGTCGGGCGTCACGGGGCAGATCCAGCCCGCGCCGGCCCCGCCTGCGAAAGCGATCGACATCAACCGCTCGAAGGTCTTCGTCGACTTCTTCGACCGGGCCACCGCCCGCCACCTGGGGCGGCAGCAACTTGCCGGGGCGCAATGCTGCATCGCCGATCTGACGGGTTGCGACACCCAGGCCCGGATCCTGGACGAGGCGATCGTAGTGAGCGACGCACGGGGAGTGCATTTGTACGGGGCGAATGGAGTGGCGGCTGTGAGTATTCCCCCCTTGAGAATAGGTGCCAATCGCCGGGGTGCCTGGGGCAACGCCCCAGATGCTCAGGCCCAAAACCTCTGGGGCGTTGCCCCAGGCACCCTTCGTTACACTACACTCGTCATGGCTATTAATCCCCTTGCGCCCGAACTAGAATCAACCTCGCTTCCCTCCCGTCCTACCGCATCGCCCCCCGCCAGCAAGGACCATCATGGCTCAAAGCAGCGCGTCCTCTCCGCCGGTTCCCGATGAAGATGTTCAAGCCGTCGAGCGTTTGGGCCAAGCCCGCACGCGGATCCTCGGCGAGTTGCGCAAAGTGATCGTCGGCATGGATCAGGTGATCGACGAGATGTTGATCGCCATCTTCGCCCGAGGGCATTGCCTGCTGATCGGCGTGCCCGGCCTGGCGAAGACGCTGCTCGTCAGTTCGCTTGCCGAGAGCCTGTCGCTCTCGTTCAAGCGGATTCAGTTCACGCCCGACTTGATGCCCTCGGACATCACCGGCACGGAAATCCTGCAGGACGATCCCGAGACGGGGCGCCGGCAGTTCATGTTCTCCAAAGGCCCGGTGTTCGCCAACATCATTCTGGCGGACGAGATCAACCGCACGCCGCCCAAGACCCAGGCGGCGCTGCTCGAAGCGATGCAGGAAAAGAAAATCTCCGCCGGCGGCGAAGACTTTAAGCTGGAAGAGCCGTTCTTCGTGCTCGCCACGCAGAACCCCATCGAGCAGGAAGGGACGTATCCGCTGCCCGAGGCGCAGTTGGACCGATTCTTCTTCAACGTCCAGGTGAGCTATCCTGCCTACGACGAAGAGATCGAGATCATGCGCCGCGTCAGCGGCACCGCGCCGCAGAAGATCCAAGAGGTGCTGCATCGGGACGAGATTCTCGACCTGCAGAACCTGGTGCGCCGCGCCCCGGTGGCCGATCATATCTTTCATTACGCCGCCCGCCTGGTGCGGGCCACGCGCCCCAACGAACCCGACTCGCCGGACTTCATCCGCAACTGGCTTTCCTACGGCGCCGGCCCCCGCGCCAGCATCTTTTTGATCCTGGCCGGCAAAGCCAGGGCCGTGCTCCGCGGCCGCTACCACGTGTCGATCGAAGACGTGCAGGCCGTGGCCAAACCCGTGCTGCAACACCGCATCATTCCCAACTTCGCCGCGCAATCCGAAGGCATCACCGCCACCGACGTCGTGCAGAAACTGCTGGACGCGATCCCGGCGGATGAACGGCTCTACGAACGGGCGGCGGGCTAGTTCGGCGTGCTACGAAGAAATTGAACCACAGAGACACAGAGGCACAGAGGCACAGAGAAACTTTAATGACCAATGTCCAAGATTCCAATCTCCAATAATCCTGGTGCAGCTCCTCTATTGGAGATTGGAATTTGGTGATTGGTCATTCCTTCCTCTGTGTCTCTGTGGTGAAAAAACTTCTGCGATAATTACCCGGCCGACAACCCTAGCTGCGGGGACACAGCGACATGGGTGTGACGCAACGCCAGCAACCTAAATATCTCAACCCCGAAATTCTCCAGAAGATCGATTCCCTGGAGCTGGTGGCCCGCGAGGTCGTCGAGGGGTTGCGCGTCGGGATGCACAAAAGCCCGCTGCGCGGGTTCAGCACGGAGTTCGTCCACCATCGGGCGTACGTCCCCGGCGACAATCTGCGGCACATCGACTGGCGCGTCTACGGCCGCACGCAGC
Organism: Planctomycetia bacterium; assembly: GCA_021413585.1. GTDB lineage: Bacteria > Planctomycetota > Planctomycetia > Pirellulales > UBA7805 > JAIOPX01. The sequence continues at coordinate 10,473 of JAIOQB010000201.1, read as the reverse complement.
GGTACCACGTCAAGCTGTACGAGGCTGAGACGAACTTCGACGCCAACCTGCTGCTCGACGCCAGCACGTCGATGCAATACGGCTCCGGCGCGGTCACGAAGCTCGAATACGCCAAGTACCTCGTCGCCAGCCTGGCGTACCTGATCGTCGGCCAGCGCGATTCGGCCGGCGTCGGCGTGTTTGACTCGGAGCTGCGGAACTACGTGCCACCCAAGGGCTCGGCCAGCGTCATTCAGGAGATTGCCCGGCAGTTGGAAAACGTCCGCTCCGAGCCGCGCACCAACATTGCATCCCTGCTGCACGAGTTCGCCCGGCGGCTGCCGCGGCGAGGGTTCGTGATGCTGTTCTCCGACATGTTCGACCATCTCGACGAGTTCGTCAAAGGGCTCGATCACCTGCGGTTCCGCGGCCACAACGTCACGGTGTTTCATGTATTGGACCCTTACGAGCTGAACTTCCCGTTCGACGGCACCTGCCGGTTCCGAGGGTTGGAAGAGCCGGCCGAGATATTGACCGAGCCGCAGCGGATCAGGGCCGCGTACCTCGAAGAGCTGCGCAAGATGCTGGCCCAGGTGCGCTCCGCCTGCGAGCGGTGCCACGCGGACTACGTGCTGGTGGATACTTCGCGCCCGGTGGATGAAGTGCTGTCCGCGTACCTGATTGGCCGCAGCGAGAGCCGGGTGAAATGAACATGACGCACAGCACCATTTTCCGAACACACAAATGGGGTGCCTGGGGCACCCTGCTGCTGGCGTTGACAATATATACAGCCGCCCCCGCCACCGCCGGCGTCGTCCTCTCCACCAGCGGCCGGCAGCAAGGGGAAGTCAGCGTCGCGCCCGGTGCGCTCCGCGTCGGCACGGCGACGATCCCCTGGGCCGATGTCCTGCTGGCCGTCAATCAATCCCCCAGTGCCGCGGCCCCCGCGCCGAACATGCTGCGCCTGAAAAACGGCGAAGCGTGGGCGGGCACGGTCACCCTCGTTGGCGGCCGGCTGACGTTCGACTCCCCCCTGCTCGGCCAACGCACGGTCGACCTCGCCAAGGTGCGGGCAATCGATTTCGCCCCCGGGCTTCCCTGGACCGGCACAGAAAAAGGGGGCGTGCTGTACCGCAACGTGGCGCGCGACGTACCCGGCACGCTGGTCTGGATGCGCGACGATCGTGTGGGGATCAACACGGTGGTCGGCGCGGTGGCGCTGAAGCGGAGCGAGCTAAAGCGGTACGTATTCGCCGGCCCCGCCAATGCGACCAACGACGCGGACGATGAGCTGACGCTCTCCGACGGCAGCGTGCTGCGCGGCCGGATCGAGGCGGGCGAAAAGGGGCTGACGCTCAAGCACGCCACGCTTGGCGAGCGGCTGATTCCGCCGCAGGCATGGTGGACGATCCGCCGCGGGGCCGACGCGTCGCGCAGCATTTCGCTCACGGAACTGAAGCCGCAGTCGGTGAAGACGTATCCGCTGATTCGCCGCCCCGCCAGCCCGCCCCGCGCCGAGCGGGCCACGCTCGGCGGCCCGGCCGACTTCGCCACGCGGCTGCGGATCTGGCCGCGCACGGTCGTGGTGTACCGCCTGCCCGGCCCGCCAACGCAAAAGTACCTGCTCACCGCCGTGCTGCGATTGGATGAAGTCTCGCGCGGCGAAGCCCGCGTGCGCGTGCAATCGGGCGACAGCGTCAATGGCAAGAGCGCCAACAGCAAGACCCTGCTGGATAAAATCCTCACCCCCGAGCAACCCCCGCTGCCGCTAAGCATCGAAGCCGCCGGCGGCAGCGAGCTGACGATAGAAGTCGACTTCGGCGACGCCGTGCGGTTCCCATGCAACGTGGTGATGGATGATGGACTGTTGCTGAGGAAATAAAGAAGTTATTGAACCACAGAGACACAGAGGCACAGAGGAGGAATTCAATGACCAATGACCAAGATTCCAATCTCCAATAAACCTGGCGTAGCTCGCCTATTGGTTATTGGAATTTGGTGATTGGTCATTCCTTCTCCGTGCGTCTCTGTGCCTCTGTGTCTCTGTGGTTAAAAAAGTTTAAACCAGGTTCGCCATGTCCTTCCTCAACTCCATCACCCTGTGGGGCTCACTGGCGGCGGCCGGGGTGTCGATTCCGATCGTCATCCATCTGCTCAGCCGGTATCGCTCCAAGGTCGTCCCTTGGGCGGCGATGGAGTTGCTGCGCCGCGCGATGGTGGTCCGCGCCCGCCGCGTGCGGATCGAGGACTTGCTGCTGCTGGCGATGCGCTGCCTGGCGGTGCTGCTGGTTGCTTTGGCGCTGGCCCGGCCGGTGCAGACCGGCGCCGGTTGGGTGGGAGAAGCGAAGACCAGCGTTGTGATCGGGCTGGACAGCTCGCTGAGCATGGCGCACGAGCCGGGCGTGCAAAGCCGCTACGACCTGGCCAAGCAGCGCGTCCGCGACATCGTCGCCACGCTCAAGCCGGGCGACACCGTCACGCTGGTGCTGCTCGGCAAGCGTCCCCTGGTCCGGCTGCACAACGTGCCGAGCAACGACGATCGCATTACCACGACCCTCAAAGCGGCCACGCCGCTGGGCGAATCGGTCAATCTGGAAACATGTCTCGAAGAAATCAAGAGGCTCATCGCCGAGAACAAAACCCCGAATCGCGAGTGCTATCTGGTCACCGACGCGCAGGCAGTTACTTGGCAGCACGTCTCCCCCCGTGTGCGCGAGACGCTCAAGGAACTCGGCAACTCGGCCACCACGTATTTCCTGCCCGCCGGACCAGAGACCGCCGAGAATCTGGCCGTTACCCGGCTGGCGTTCGCCTCCGGCATCTTGCGCAAAGGAGGCACTGTCCGCTACATCGCCGACATCCGCAACACGGGGCGCCGCGAAGCGACGAAGGTGCCGGTCCGGCTGCTCCTCGGCGACGAGTCGCAGGCCAGCGTGGTGATCGATCGGATCGGGCCGGGCGAGACCGCCTCCGTGCCGCTGTTCGCTCACTTCGAGAAGTCCGGCCCCGTGGGCATCAGCGTGCAACTCGGCAGCAAGGATCCGCTGCCGGCCGACAATGCCCGCTATGTGGCGGCCGACATTCGCGACGCGGTGCGCGTGCTGTGCGTCGAGTCGAACCCCGTCGCCAAGTCGTTGCACGGCGAAACCGGCTTCCTCAGCGCGGCGCTCTCCGCGCGCACCAGCGACTCGCCCGGCGAAGGGGCCTCGACGGTGCAAGTCGAAACGGTCGCGTCGATCACCCCTTGGGCGAGCCGGCTCGCGTCGCAAGACATTGTCGTGCTGGCCAACGTGCCGGAGATCACGCGCGAGCAGGCCGCGGCGCTCGATGACTTTGTCCGCCGGGGCGGTGGGCTGATGGTGTTCCTCGGCGGCCGCATCGATCCGACGCTGCTCAATGGCCAGATGCGCGACGGCGCGGGCGCTCCGATTCTGCCGGCCGAGCTGGCCGAACCCGTCGGCAACTTGCCGGCAGCCGGCGGAGGCGCCGCCAAGACCGATCAAGCGGACGGCTGGCCGCTGGCCGTCGAGTTTCCAGACCACCCCATCACGCGACTGTTCTCTACGCTGCCGGCACAGCAATGGGCCGACATCAAGTTCCGGCGGTACTTCAAGCTCGCGCCGCGCGAGAATGCCCGCGTGCTGCTGCGGATTGCCGGCAGTCAGGATCCCATGCTCGTCGAGCAGTCGCTGGGGCGCGGCCGGGTGCTGCTGTTTGCATCGAGCGCCAACCGCGACTGGAACGATCTGGCGATCAGCCCTCTGTACCTGATGCTTTGGCAGCAGGCCGCCACGCACCTGACGCGCAAGGCGAGCGAGACGCCGGTCGAGGTGCCCGACAAGCTCACATTCGATCTGCCGGCGGACGTGACGGCGCAAACTGTTGCCGTCCGTGGCCCGCAGGGAGGCGAAGTTAGTGCGCTGGTCACCACCGCCGGAGGCCGCAAGGTGGCCACGGCCGACGCGCCGCTGCCGGGCATTTACACCATGCGGTACTCGCCCAACGAACCCGAGATCAAGATGGCGGCGAACCTGGACCCGGACGAATCGGCCGTGGCGGTGCTGCGCGGCAGTGCGCTCGACACCGCGGTGGAGCAACTCTCCGCCCGGCTGATCGACGAGAAGCAGGACTTGCAGATGGCGGTTCGCGAAAAGCGATATGGCCGCGAACTGTGGCGGCCACTGGCTGGGGATCGGCGCGGACCAAACGGTTCGCTACGTTGGCTTGCGCGGCACGCTGCCGTCGATCATGCTGGCCGTGTTCGTTGCGTTGGCGGTGGTGCTGGCGATTGTGCTGTACCTGCGCGAGCGGGGATTGTCGAAGACGCGGCGAGTTGTATTAACGCTGCTGAGGGCAGCCTGCTTCAGCCTGCTGCTGTTGCTGCTGTTCGCCCCGGTGCTGGGGCTGGAACGTAAGATCGTCGTGCGGCGCAATTTGCTGGTGCTGCTCGACAAGTCGGAGAGCATGGCGATTGCCGATCAGCGGCACGAGCCGGCCGAACTGACCGACGCCGCGTTGGCGCTCAACAAAACTCCGTTCGTGCTTCCCAACGTGCAAGAAGCGCTGGCCGGTGCCCAACGGGCGGGGCAGAGCGTGGCCGACTCGCTGCAGCGAAACGATTGGGACGCCGCCCGCGAAGAGCAGCAAGCGACCGAGCAGAGCCTCGCCGCCGCCACGCGCGAACTCGACGCCGCGAGCAAAGCAGCCGATCCCAAGTTCCGCATGAAAGCCGAAGACCTGTCGCGCAGCGCGCGCGATCTTGTCGGCCGGCAAAAGGCCGCCCGCGAGACGGCCGACAAGCTGCAAGCCAAGGGTGATCTGACGAACCAGCAACGCTGCGCCGAGATCCGCGACAAGCAGCGCGAGATCGCCGCGGAACTGGCCCAGCTCATCGGTCAGTTCGGCGCGGAGCCAACGGCCGCACCGCCGGGCGTGACCACCGAGGCCGCGTCGCAGCCGCGCATCGCGCTGGCCAAGGGCCTGATCGACAACCCGCAGTTCAATCCGCTGGCTCGCGCGGCCAAGGATTTCAATGTCCGCTACTTCACGTTTGGCGAAACACTAGAGGAGATCAGCGCCGATCCGAATTCGCTCAAGACGCTGCTCGCCGCGCAGGCCAACGCCCCCGCCACGCGCGGGGCGGAGCATATCGCGGCCGCGGTCGCGCGCGACAGCAGCCAGCCGATCTCCGGCGTGGTGGTGATGACCGATGGCGCATTCAACGACGAAGGGCTCGATCCGCTCTCGCTGGCCAGTGCGTTCAAGGAACAGGGCATTCCGCTATACATCGTCGGCCTCGGCTTGCCCTCGCCGCGCGACGTGGCGGTCGATCCGGCTTCGCTGATCGTCCAGGAAGCGTTCTTCCCCAAAGACAAGATCACCGCCCGGTTCCAGGTCGCGTCGCACGGCTATCGCGCGGTGGCCACCGAGGCGAAGCTGCTGCTCGACGGCAAGGAAGTAGGCAAGTGTCCCATCGAACTGGGCGACGATCCGCGCGATGGCGAGATCACGTTCACTGTTCCAGAAGGACGGCGCGGGCCGGCCAAACTGGAACTGATCGTCCCGCAGCAGCCGGGCGAAGTAACCGCGGTGAACAACCGCGTCGAGCGCCAGGTGCGCATCGTCGACCAGAAGATCAAGGTGCTGTACGTCGAAGGCAACCCCCGCTGGGAGTACCGCTACCTGCGCGTGCTGTTGCTGCGCGATCCGCGGCTGGACGTTCGCTTTCTGATGACGCGCGGCGACGAAGATTTGCCCGCCTCGTCGCCGCAATACCTGGCCCGTTATCCGGAGAAGCCCGAAGAAGCGCTCGGCTACGACCTGGTGATCCTGGGCGACGTGCCGGCGTGGTACTTCAGCCGGGCCCAGTTGGACCGCATGCTGCAGTTGGTGCGCGAGCGCGGCGGGTCACTGTTGATGCTGGCCGGCGACCGGTTCGCGCCGTCGAGCTATGTCGACACGCCGCTGGCCGAGATGCTGCCGGTCAAGATCAGCAGCGAGTTCATGCAGGTCTCGCCGCTGGAATATCCGCAGATCACGTCGGAAGGTAAGTCTTCGTTCACGCTGCTGGAGAACTCCGACGAGGCGAACGACGCGGTGTGGTCGCTGGTCCGGCCGCTGTATCGGTTGCCGCGCCTGTCGGGGAGCAAGAGCGGCGCCACGGTACTGGCCGAATTGCCCGCCGGCAAGGGGCGCTCCGAGCCGTATCCGGTGATCGCCTGGCAACGCGTCGGCACCGGCAAGGTGATGTACGTCGGCATCGATCAACTGTGGCGGCTGCGGTTCAAGCTGGGGGACCATTACCACGCCCGCTTCTGGGGACAGGCGATTCAGTTCCTGGCCCTGTCGCGGCTGCTCGGCGAGAACAAGCGGATTCATCTGCAAGCCGATTCGATCGAGCTGCAGCCGGGCAAGCGCGTCGAGCTGAGTGCCCGCGTGCTCGACTCGGCGTTCCAGCCGGTCAAAGGGAAAGACTTCGTCGTTCGCGTAAAGCGCACGACGCAGGGCGAGAAACCGGCCGCGGAGAAACCGCCCGTTGCGACGGAGAACAAACCGGACGCCGACTCGACCGAGGTCACGCTCAATGCGGTCAGCGGATCGCCGGGCACGTTCCAGGGTTTTGTCACGCTCCGCGACGAAGGGACGTACCGGATCGAGCCGGCGCAAGGAGATGCCCGCGCGGCCAACTCGCTCGACCTGACCGTGGCCGCCTCGCACCGCGAGCGGCAAGAGCCCGCCTTGAAGGAGGCCACGCTAAGGAAAATGGCCGAGATGTCCGGCGGTCAATACCTCACGCCCCGCGACTGGCCCGCGCTGGCCGGCCTGCTGCAAGGGCGGCAGCACGACTTGCTGGAGATCAAAGAGACGGACCTGTGGGATAGTTGGATCATGTTCGCATTGTTTATTGTGCTCTCTGGGAGCGAATGGTTTATACGGAGGCGGTCGCAGTTGATATGAGAAAAACCGACGGGTGGCTGGGGCAACGCCCCAGAAGTGCCCGCCACAAATTACTGGGGCGTTTCCCCAGCCACCCCTACTGATGCCGAGCGATGACCAGCACCCTGCAACCTGACAACTCGACTCCCGCCTCCGGCGGACAGGATGTCGCCTCGCAATTGCGTAGCGCCTGGCATCGCCAGCGGCGTTTCGTGCATCTCCGCGGTTTGTGCCACGTGCTGATCGCGGGGGCGGTGCTGCTGTGCCTCGACTTCGTGCTCGACTGGACGCTGGTTCTCTCCGGCCCGGGCAGGATCGTGCTGCTCTGCGCGAATGCCGCCCTGTTGCTGTTCGTCGGCTACTGGAGTTGGTGGCGGCATTTGCAGCCGTTTAATCCGGTACAGGTGGCGCTCAAAGTGGAACGGTTGTACCCCGAGCTGCAAAGCGTGCTGGTGTCGCACGTGCAATTGGCGGACGAGTCGCGCGACCTGGGCGGCGCGTCGCGGGGTCTGGTCCGCGCGATGTCTGCCCAGGCGATCGAGCGTGCCCGGCCGCTCGACTTCGGCCGGATCGTCGACTTCCGCTCGCTCCGCGCGATCGGCGTCGCCTGCCTGATCACGCTGCTGGTGGTCATCGGCGGGAGCGTCAAGGAGCCGCAGCTACTCAGTGTGTTTCTCGCCCGGATGAGCAACCCCGGCTCGCGGCAGCATTACCCCACGCGGACGTCGCTGGAGCTGCTCTCGCAGGATCAGGCGATTGCCGAAGGGGGCGCGGTGTCGCTGGCCGCTCGCGTCGGGGGCGAGATGCCGGCCGAAGCGGTGCTGACAATCTGGCCCGCCGAAGGGGACGTGGAAACAGTGCGGCTGGCGCCGAGCAACCAGCAGGGCAAAGTCACAACCGCCGGCACGCGCGACTTCGTCCACCCGATCAACGAGGTGTATCGCAGCTTCACGTACGCGTTCCGCGCCGGCGACGCGGTGTCGGACAAGGTGACGGTGAGCGTCGTGCCGCCGCCGCGCATCGCCCCGCGGCTGACCGTAACGTATCCCCAGTACACGCACCACGATCCAACCGAGGCGGACGCGCTGAACGTCGAAGTGCTCGAAGGTTCCGACGTCCAGTGGCAGTTGCAATCCGATCGGCCGCTCTCCGTCGCCGAGTTGATCCCCGAGGGAGGCCAGTCGGTGGCGATGACACTGTCGGCCGACGGCAAGACGCTGGGCCACAAGCAAGTAGCGGGGAAGTCGCTCTCCTACAGCTTCCGCTGGACCGACCGCGAGCATGGATTTGTGTTCGCCCCCGCCACGCGGTACCTGGTGCGCGTCGTGCCCGATCGGCCGCCGCGGGTAAGTCTCATCGCGCCGACGCGCGACGACAAGGCCACGGTGCGCAAGGAGCTGAATCTGGTATTCAGCGCAAAGGACGACTATGGGCTCTCCACCGCCCGGCTGGTGTACGCGGTGGATCGCCGGCAATCGGCCAGCGGCGACGCGCCGGCGGAGCAGTTCATTCCGATCGCCACTTACCGGGACCAACCGCGCGACGTCACCGGCGCGAAGTTCCACTGGAGCGTGGCCGAGTCGATCCCGGACCTCAAGCCAGGGGAAGTCGTGCAATATGCGGTCGAGGTGCAGGACAACCGCCCCGGCTCGCCCGGCAAGACGCGGAGCGAATCGCGGCGGCTGATTATCGTGACCAAGGAAGAATACGTGCGGCTGTTCAACGAGGAACGCAACCGGCTGTACTCGCGGATCAAGGAACTGCACGGCGAGGAAACGCGGGCCGTGGACGCGGTCCGCGATTTGAAGGAGATGAAATGATGGCGATTGCAAGTTCGGACTTTCAACAGATGGCACGGCCGAAAGGCACTGGCAGAGCCAGTGACACACGATACGGCGAAAACCAGGGACGATCGTATCGGCGCGACTGGGCCGTTAACGGAATCGTCCCCACCGCCAACACGGGTTCGTCCCGCCTTGCTCCTTTCCCGTGTGCCACTGGCTATGCCAGTGCCGGCACTAGGAATTGGCACACCTTCCGGTCACTCCTACTGATCACATGTCTCATCGCCGCAGCAGCACAGCCGGCCGAAGCGCAAACTCCCTCCGCTCCCCCGGTCGGCAATACAGAGAACATCGCCCGCGAGGCGCAGCGGCAGGATCGGGTCAGCGGCGAGATTGTCAGCGTCGCCGCGGAGCTGGAAAGCCTGCTGGCCGACGTCGAGTCGAACCACGCGCTGAGCGAAACCGGCGGCGATGGGCTCAAGCACCTGGCCGTGGCGATCAGCCGTACCGATCAAAAGCACGTCCGCGAAGCGGCCGCTCTGCTCCGCAAGGCGGATGCCGCCCGGCAGCCTCGACAACAGCACCTGTCCGCCGCCGGCACCGAGATCATCACCGCCCGTGATGAGTTGACGGAGCTGCTGCGGCGGGCGAACGCCCTGCGGGTAGCGGAGCAGATCGGCGTGCGGCTGAAGGAGATCATCAAGAACCAGGAAACCGTCACGGACGCCAGCGCGAAGGTAGGCAAGGAAATCCTCACCGGCGAGAATCCTTCGCAGGATCCGGCCGAGTTGGGGCGCGACCAGGAGAAGGTGGCCGACACCACCACCGCCCTGCGGCAGTTGTTCGATGACGCCCTGCGCGAGGAAATGCCGGCCGACACCCGGGCCAACCTGGAGCAGGCCAAACAGCTTTTCGACGAGGCCAAGATTAACGAACAGCTTGCCACCGCCGCGGGCGACCTGAAGAAAAAGGACGTGCTGCCGGCCGTCGAGAAGCAGAAGGAAGCTCTGGAGAAGCTCAAGGAACTTTCCAAGCTGCTCGCGCCGCAGGAAAAACCCGCGCCCCCGCCGGACGCCGCCCAGGCGCAGCGCGAGGCGATCGAGAAGTTGCTCAAGGACCAAACCGCGCTGCGCGAGAAGACCGAAGCGCTCAACAAGGAAGATTTCGACAAAATGGCCCCCGATTTGCAACTGGCCCAGTTGAACCTGGAGAACCGCTTGCAGGAATTGATGGCGGCCGACGGCGCCATGACGAACCCGCAGGACGCGGCCGACGCGATGAAAATGAGTGCGGAAAAAATGAACATGGAGGGCATGTCCCCCGATCCCGACGGCAGCGGCAAGGGGATGAACAAAGGGGAAGGCGGCAGCGGCGGCATGGGCAAGAAACCCAAACCCGGCAGCGGCCCCGGCGGCCCGCTCGGCGGCCCCGCCATGGCGGCGATGGCCAAAGCGGCCAAGGCGCTCGGCGACCAGTTCAAGCCCGAGTCGGTGCAGGCGATGAAGGAAGCCGAAGCCGCGCTCGCCCAAGCTCTGGCCGACGCCGCGATGGGCGAAGGGGAAGGAATGGGCGAAGGGATGGGTGAGGGCATGGGAGAAGGGATGGGAGAGGGAATGGGTGAAGGCAAAGGGGAAGGAAAGGGCGAAGGCAAAGGAATGGGCATGGGAATGGGCGAAGGCATGGGAAAAGGTGGCAAGCCGGGCGGGCGCAGCAAGAACCCCGGCCCAGGGCGGCGCGACTTCGCCCGCACGCCGGTCTACGGCGATCGGCCCGA
>JAIOQB010000200.1 GCA_021413585.1 Planctomycetia bacterium | reverse complement strand
TGGCTGAGCCGTCTTGGCCAGATGCAATCGGTCGCCAGGGCCGACCATCAGCATGGCCCGCTGAAGCGTGCGCCACGGCCCACTCCGCCCGCCGGCCGCCGCTTCGGCCCGCCCGTCAAAGCGATCGTTGCCACCTAGGTTGTTAACGTAATAGTCGACGGCGCGCGCCGACCCCACCAGGGCGCCGAGCCAGCAGATCGTGCAATAGAAAACGAACAGGGGCTTCATGGGCGTAGCTTTAGGAACCTGCCGCAGAAATATAGTTACAACCGAACTATTCTAGCATACGGGCACTTGCCCCTTAGCCAGGCTCGCCTTGACCCGCACTCCCCATAGCCCAGGGCTCCGCCTGGGGGCCGCGCTGCTCTACAGACAGGCAACTCGCAAGCGCACACCGCACGCAGCGGGCATGCCGTTTTACCCCCGGGCGGAGCCCGGGGCTATTTTAGACGGCGTAATTTCACCGCCGCAAAATTTTTCCTGGCCGGCGAATTTAGGCCGATTTGCACGCGCCGCACCCCTTCGCCAAGCCCGACGAACGGACGTAACCTCTTTACCGGAAAATGTTTACATTTTCTCGATTCGTCCTTCCCTGTGCGCCCTTTGTGGTATTGTTCTGTGGCTCATTGTTGTCGCATGGGGCGACACCATTTCAGTACCGAGTTAGCAGAGACTACCATCCATGCATATGCCGCAGTTACATCCGCCCATGCAGTTCATTCACCGCCTCCCGTACGGGGCCGTGTTGCATGAATTGGGCGTGCAGTTCGTCGTGTTCAGCCGTTCCGCCACGGCGATGCGCGTGCTGCTCTACGACCACGTCGACGACGCCGAACCGTCGCAAGTCATTCACTACGATCCCGATACCGATCGCTGGGGAGACGTGTGGAGCGTGTTCGTCCCAGGGTTGCGGGCCGGACAGTTGTATCACCTCCAGGCCGACGGTCCGTACGAACCGCAGCTTGGTCAGCGCTTCGACGGCACCGCGCGGCTGGTCGATCCATATGCCCGCGCGCTGGCGGGTTACTATCTGCCATCCGACGACGGCATCACGCGGCCGCCCAAGTGCGTGGTGGTCGACGATTATTTTGACTGGCAGGGGGATCGCCACCTGCGGCGTAGCTTGTCAGAAACCGTGATCTACGAAATGCACGTCCGCGGGTTCACGCGCTCGCCTTCGAGCGGCGCCACGAATCCCGGCACGTACCTGGGCGTGATCGACAAGATTCCGTATCTCCAATCGCTGGGCGTCACGGCCGTCGAGTTGATGCCGGTGCATGAGTTTCCGATTCGCGATACGCACGGCAACCCGATGTCGCGGCCGAACTATTGGGGCTACGACCCGATGGCATTCTTCGCCCCGCACCGTGGCTATGCCGTGGGGCGCGAGCCGGGTTCGCAAGTCGACGAGTTCAAGACGATGGTCCGCGAGCTGCACAAGGCGGGCATCGAAGTCATCCTCGACGTGGTGTTCAACCACACCTGCGAAGGAAACGAGCTGGGGCCGACGACCAGCTTCAAGGGCTTGGAGAACAAGGTCTACTACATGCTGGAGAATGGCGGGGCGTATTACCGCAACTATTCCGGCTGCGGTAACACGGTCAACGGCAACCACCCGGTCTGCCGCGAGATGATCTTCCTCTGCCTGCGGAACTGGGTCCACAATTACCACATCGATGGCTTCCGCTTTGATCTGGCGTCGATTCTCAGCCGCGACAGGGAGGGGCGCCTGGTCCCCAATCCGCCGCTGGTGGAGATGATCGCCGAAGACCCGATGCTGGCCGACACGAAAGTGATTGCCGAAGCGTGGGACGCGGCCGGGGCGTATCAAGTCGGCACGTTCGCCAGTATGCGCTGGGCGGAGTGGAACGGGATGTTTCGCGATGATGTCCGCAGCTTCTGGCGCGGCGACTCGGGCAAGCGCGGGGCGCTGGCGACGCGATTGGCCGGATCGAGCGACTTGTTCGAGCCGGGGGGGCGCAAGCCGGATCACAGCATCAACTTCGTCACCTCGCACGACGGGTTTACGCTCAATGATCTCGTGAGCTACGTCCGCAAGCACAACGAGGCGAACAACGAAGGAAACCGCGACGGCGACAACAACAACTACAGCGCCAACTACGGCGTGGAGGGCCCCACGCGCCGCCGCGACATCGACGGCCTGCGGCTGCGGCAGATCAAGAACATGTTCTCGACGCTGCTCTTAAGCCAAGGCGTGCCGATGATCCACTTTGGCGACGAGTGCCGCCGCACGCAGAAGGGCAATAACAACGCCTACTGCCAGGACAACGAGATCTCGTGGTTCGACTGGAGCCTGGTGCAGGAGAACGCGGATCTGGTGCGGTTTGTCCGCTCGCTGATCAAGTTCCGCAAAGCCGAGCCGACGGTCCGCCGCGAAAACTTCCTCCGCGGCACGGCCGACAGCCCGGGCGAGCTGCCCGACGTCAGTTGGTT
>JAIOQB010000126.1 GCA_021413585.1 Planctomycetia bacterium | reverse complement strand
GCACCCGCCGAGCGCACGCGCCCCCTTCAGGGAACTCAAAAGGTCCAACATATGCAATGCGAAGCCGCCTGTTATTCGTCGACAGCATCGCGTTCTCCATCTCTGCCCGTCGTTTCCCCCAGCGAATACAACGATCGGAGTACCTCGAGGTGAGATGCGCATCGAAGAGCATTCCCAATGTTCATTCGCCCAAAACGTGAAATCCAATCCGCCATGCCCGTCAGCTTATTGAGAACGTGCCGCGGACGACCGTAGCCGAACAGCAAGGTCTGGTAGCTTCGTCTTTTCTTCCGACAGAACTGCGACCACTCTAGCCGCAATTGGGCTTGGTCGGTGACAATCCGTGCCCACCCATCAATCTGCGCAAGAACGGCAGACCGTTCAGCCTCCGGCATGCGAAGGATCCCCTCTTGTCCCGGCTTTTGGATAGTTGGAATGAATTCATAACTCGCTAAATGACTCTCCCGGACATTCAGACCGACAATCATCCCTTCCCACCATGTCTGATGCCGCGAAGCCATATCGAACAATAAATTGCCCTGACCGTACACAATCAAGCCGCCTAGATAACTCTCGCATGCGCCAATGCAATGGCTGTGTTGGCAAATCACGACATTGGCACCAAGTTCGATCATGAGTCGGCAGGTGTCTTGTAACCATGGGCTAGGAAGCGGGAAGTGTTCATTGCCGCCATGCACGAGGACGATTGTAAACGTGCCTTGCGGTATTGCGCGAAGTTGGCGCACTACAAGGTTTGTGTCCAATGGACATGCTCCCGCTCCGGTGTCGGTGGCGTATGAGTATTCGCGTTCGGCAAAGGCCAGAACAGCTACAACCGTCTGCGCCCCCTCCAGAACGAGGGGTTTGCTTGCCGCCGACAGATTTGCTCCGGCGCCCACCGTCCTGAGCCCGGCGGCCTGAACCGCTTCTAACGTTGAGTGAAGCCCGATATCCCCATGATCCATAATGTGGTTGTTGGCCAAGCAAACAACTTGAACTCCCATTTCTGCCACGCCAACTGCGGTGCTGACCGAGGCACCGAGCACCGGCCCGCCCTTCAAGATGGGCGTCGGCCGCATAATCAGGGGACACTCGAGATTCGCAATTGCAAGATCATATTCGCCAAGTGCCGATCTCGCCGCCGTGAGCGCGCCCGGTTGGGAAAACAATCGCTCATTGCGTCCGATGGGGCACAAATCACCGCCAATAACGATTCTCATCGAAGGTTCCCACTATGGTTCGGTGCCCGCAGGGGCAGGGTGCCCTACAATGTACTCTAAAATGCTTCGGGCAAATTCCCGTTCCAAGTCCGGCTTTTCTTCCGTTCTCACCCAGCCCGTGGCCGTGTGCTGGAAAAAGCATGTTGATTTTTCGAGCGATATCTGCCCAAACATCACGCATTGATATTCGATCAGACGATACTGCTGCCCATCAAAGCCGATGTCGAGCGAGATCACGGGCACATCGAAGGCGCGGTACACCATCATGGCGTAATCCAAGAGCCGGTCGTCGGTGTCGGCCGGCGCAAATTCAAACAATCCGCTGCCGCTGGCGCGAAAATCGCCCGGTCTGTTTCGTCTTCGGACGACGTAGAACTTCCCGCCATGGACAAGCACCTTGTGATCGCCCGACATGCCAGGCACAAACTGTTGCAGGACGAACCGCCGCCGGTGAACCGACTGTGGCACGTACCCGTACCGTCGCCACGCGATCCGCCGTCGGAATTCCCCTAGCCACCAGCGCGAATCCGCGCACAAGCTGATTCGACGAATCTGCCGCTGTAACTCCGCCGGAGAGCGCGCCAAACTCACAGCCCGGGATCCGGCTCCCCGATACCCCTTAACCACAACCGGATATCCAAATGGGCTCTCACGGACCGACTCCGCCACATCGTACGGCCGGGCCGGGATACCACCGGCGCCATCGCCCATGATGAGCTGGCGGTACATTTCCGCAAATACTTTGTTGTGATGAGCCCTGAGAAGCTCGAACCGTGGAACCAGGACCGCGCCCGCCGAATTCAGTGCAAGAACTACGTCCTCGAGGAACCCGCGGTAATAGTCGGGGGAATCTTCCGCCGAGGTATAGAGTACAGCTCGATCCTTATAGTCTCCCACATGTCCGGCCACTTCCGCCGCCTTGGCCACCGCGGCCGTGTGCCCGGCGGCTTGAAAGAACTCGACGAGCCGGTCCACTTTCATGGACGATCGACCACGGTCATTAAGGGCGCTCGACCAAAACATTCCACGATGGTCGGTCAATAAGAGGATCGGACGCGCCTTGGGCGATGGTGCAGAAGCGGCAGTGCTCATATGTGTGTGATGTTGAAGATGCGTTTGAGGACCTTCGCCTTTTCGTCGCCCTGGAGGTGCCCGCACTTGAGCGATTTCTGCTTCATCGCCTCAAGGTATTCGTCGGTCGTCTTGACGACCCGCGCAGGAACGCCCACGGCCACGCTGTTGTCAGGAATCGACTTGGACACCACCGAGCCGGCGCCGATGATGCAGCGATTGCCGATGGTCACCCCCGGGGGTGACAAGGTACCACTCGCCGATGACGCATCGGCTCCGTAGCAAACGGCACAGGCTATGCCAGGAGTTCCATTTCGCTAGACGGTCCCGTCCGAGAGGCTCCATTCCTGTAAAGAAGCCCGAAAACGCTCTCGAACCGACTTCGCCGAATGCCAAGCGTCAGCAAAACGACGGCCCTTTTCTCCCATGGTATCGCGTATCCCTGCACAGAGCAGGCGCTGCGCGGACTCTGCCAGCGCACGGTCGTCAACTGAGGTCGCAAGTATTGCAGCCCCCGACCCTTTGAGATGTTGCATCGATGCCAACTCCGCCGGCCCGATCGCAAGGATCGCCTTGCCGCTGGCCAAGTACTCCGGCACCTTTGTTGAAATCGACCACCTGGTGTACTCGATGTTCTCCGGGGCAAAGGATTCGACATGCACCAACACCTCCGCGAGTGCTAGCGCCGGCCGCACCTCAGAAGGCGCAACGGAATCCAGTGAGACGCACCCCAGCCGCTCAAACTTGGATACGAATGGTCCGGGCAGGGGGGTATGGATCGTCAGCGTGCAGGCTTGACACATGGCATTGAACTGCTCAAGAACCTCGGCTAGGCGCAAGAGTACCTGATCGCGCCCGAGATGAAGACCGCCGCAGTAGACAAACGATACCGGGGAACCATCATTCGCCCTCGGAGCGACTATAAACCACGGTTGATCGACGCAGTTCATGAAATCGCGAAACGGCAAACCATATCGTCGCTCGTATTCCCGGGCCATTAGGGCTGAAATGCACATCCCGCCGCGCGAGCGGGCGAACACCTGCTTGAGGCCACGCAGCAAAGCCCGGCGCGCCGCCCCACAGAGTTGCCCGTCTCTGTACATGCTGCCGGGGAAGTCGTCCATGAAATGCGGCACGATGGGGCACCCCATCATGTCCGCCAGCGCAACCGTCAGCCGAATCATCCGCACATTGCCCAGAGCGGAGTAGATCACCTGCGGGCCAAACGCCCGCACCCACCGCCGAAGCGAGGTGTTGGGCAGCACCGGCCCGATATCCACGGCGGCGCTGACATGCCGGCGGAGCCGCGCCGCCCGCGAGGTTCGCACATCCCCGCTGAGCGATGTGGCCGCCAGCGGCACCGCGTCGGCCGGCCGGTTCGCCGGCAGCGCCATCCGCGCCAGCCGGTCCAGCGGCAGCACCCACCCATTGGCAACAAACGTCCTGGCGATAAACGTGGGCTGTCCGTCAAACGACTGCGCCATCGCCACCTGGGCAATCGCCTCCTCCGGCCATCCCTCGAACAACCGCGACAACGTCTGCCCCGTCGCTCCCGTGCGGGGCATCGGGACCGGGCTGACCACCAGCACCCGGGGGTATTCCTTGGATGTGCCGTCGCCGCTCATAAACTGATCGCTTGCGCACGAGATGTTGTCCCCGCGCCGGCCATCGAGGCCAAGACCTGCTCATAGATCGCCAGTTGCCCCTGCGCAATGCGTTGCTGATCATGCCGCAACAACGCGATCTCCCTCGCCCGTAGCGAAAGCCGCCTGGCCAGGTCCGGATCGCTGAGAATTCGCTCCAATTGATAGGCGCACATGGCCGCGTCGCCCGGCGGAAAGAAGAGGCAGGACTCTTCGTCGCTTCCCAGATAGGCGGTTCCGCCCGTGTACGAAGCGACGGTGGGCGTGCCAATACGCATCGCCTCCGCCATGGCCATACAGTAGCTCTCAATGAAACTGGGGACCAGGGCCGCCGATGCCGTCCGAAGCTCAGCGACGATCTGAGGGGCCGACAGAGTTCCAAGCCAGCAGATATTCCGCTCCAGGCCCAGGTCGCGGATTTCGCTTGAAAGCCAGTGAAGATAGCCATCGCGGCGCAGCCCGGCCGAGGGACGGCAGCCCGCGAGGCGCAGTTGGACGCCTGGGACGCGGCGTTTGAGGATCGCCACGGCCCGGATGGCGGTGTGAAGGCCCTTGAACGGCGCGGGATACGACGCCGAGAGGAAGATCGTCGTCTCCTGGGTCGCTCCCTGCCAACCATCGGATTGCTTGAATGATTCGCGCAACGGCAGATTCAATCGAAAGACGTGCGCATCCGGTCGGCACTCGCGCACTTGCGCTTCCTGCCAAGGCGTCTGGCATTCCACCCAACGATGGGCCGCCATGATCTCCCGTTCAAATGTCCCCCAGCGCTGAAAGGCGGACTTCTGCCGCTGGATGGTGGTTCTGCGGAGAAATTCCCTGAGCCCCGTGGCCGTCCGCTGCTCCGCGCGTGTCAGCCCCCCCTCGAAACAGTGGGCAATCTGATGCTTCACGCCTTGAACCGTCAGGATCGCCGGCTGGGCCAGGAATCCGCGACTCACCAGTAGTCCCCAGTAGCTCTCAGTTCCCCAAATCTGCACCAAATCCGGTGCGAACGAGGCCGTGGTCTTTACGATCCAATCCACGATTCGACGCTCCGGCAATCCATCCCGCCCGATCGGTGCCAGGGCCGGAACCGTCCATTGTCGTATCTCCGAACCAGGGGTCTCCGTCGGCACGGCGGCCGGCCCCATGGAAATCACGCCCAACTCCATACCGCCGGGGCTCAGAATCGCCTTGGCCATTGCCCCCAGCCAACTGCCCGAGCGCTCCGCGCCTTCCAGCGACACCGGGACATTGCACAACCAGAGAACCCGCATAGGTTTTCGACCACCCACCGTTTGCATCGCACACCAGTATCAGGCCGCCGAATCCACCAGTGCCAACGAAGAGTGCACCCTCATCCGCGGCGCCGCCACCAAGCCCATGCAGAACAACAACGAAGCGAACTGAAACATGAAAATATTGGACGTACCGCCGAGGTTGTAGGATGCCACCGTGATGACATAGCCCGTTAGCGGAGCGGCCCATCCAGAGTCCGAACCGCGGAGCTTTCTCTTCGCGGCCCGCATCCAGGCAACAAGGCCGATGATGATGGGGAGCGTTCCAACGATACCGAGGGAAAGCAGGAAATCGAGGTATTGGTTGTGCAGAGGGATATCGTTATCGCCTGCCGCGCTCAAACGAGCCCGCTGACCCAGCCCGGTGCCGACGATTGGATCCTCAAGGTACCGTTCCCATGCCGCTGCCCACAGCGCGAACCGACCCCCGGAAGCCGACTCAAGCACCTCCGAATCCTCCATCCCTCTCGCATTCCCTGCCGTTGTGTGAAGGAACTTCGCATAGAACTCGTCTAGGTAACGCCCGGACAGCTCGCCCTGGGTTGAAGAGTCAACCCAGGCGAATCCAACGGCGCAGATCCCCGCCAACGCGATGAACCGAAGCGTCCCCGAGATGGCATGACCGCAATACCAACGCAGCAGTATGACCGAGATGATGCCTACAGCGGATGCAAATACGAACGGCTTATGGAACATCACGATGACGGATAGCGAGCTGGCCAGGATGCCCAGCAGCTTGCCCGACAGAAGCCGCGGCGCCGCCAGCCATCGGTCCAGATACCAGCAGAACGGAAACAGGAAGAACAGCTGCATGGGGAAGCCAATGTACGGCGCGGGGAACACCAGCAGCCCGCCCCGTACCCCCTTGGCGGGCGGATCGCCCAACACGAACATCAGCACGGACAAGCAAGCAAAGAAGAACGCCGCGCGCCCCAGGAGTCGCTGAGTGACCTGCGGATCAGTGCCCACCTGTAATCCCACCAGCCCGCAGAGCGCCCCCAGCCCGTAGCCAAACAGCACGAGCTGCGAGGCCCGGTCAAACGGCATGTCGTTATCGCTTGGCAGGACCCATTCAAGTCCGATCGCGAAGAAGAACCACGCCACCAGCATGACCCGTTTCCAGTGCGCCGAACTGAAGCTGATGGCCCCACACGCCACCGTCGCCACCAGTACGCCGACGGCAGCCATCACGTAGCACGGAAACGAGAACAGCCCGGGCGGAGTCTGCAGCCAGGTCATCTCGCGGCCCAACGAACCGACAAGAATGGAAACGCCGACGGCGCTTGAGGCAAGCGCTAGCGACCGAGTGCGATCGCTATCAACTGCCATCAGAGCGCCCGTGTCCCAGGCCACCATGTACGGGTCGCCACCATGATCAGGCGCTGACGCCATGCAAAACCTCAACAATCAGAGGATAAACGCCACCTCTGTCTGGCGCGATCCCGCGGCGTCGCCCTGACGCGCGCAGGTCAGCCACGAAACGATTCGCGCACACGTGATCGCACACCGGTGAGTCACGCCTGCACGAGCGGAACCGCCAGCACGTTCCCATGAAACGGGAAGACGAAGTCGCACGCGCCGGTTCTGGCATCAACCACCCGGTATCCCTCATCTCGCAGCAGCCCGATGACCTGCGCGGCGGTGTGCCCTGTCGTCGCCAGATAGGAGTCATCGAGTTCCGACAGGATCACCGGCCGAATCTTCCGAAGTGTCTTGATAGCTCCACTCAGCACCAGATACTCAGCCCCTTCCGTGTCGATCTTTATGAAACCGGGGTTTAGTTTACGCTCATCGATCAATCGGTCCAGAGTGGTTCCACAAACTTGGATTGATTTGGCGGAGGCGCGGTCTGCGGACGGTTCCACGATGTTGCCCAGACTCGAATACTCCTCCTGTCCGGGGATCACGCTCAGAGTTGCTGTACCGACGCGATCCATAACCACGCCCTCAAAGATGACGACTTTCGAGCAGCAGTTGTTTCGGCCCAGATTCTCTCGAAGATGCTTCAGTGCGACAGGCGTTGGCTCGACAGCAAGCACCGTGTTGCTCTCGGATATCAGGCGACTGAAGAGTACCGAGTACAACCCCGCATTCGCACCGACATCCACAACGTCCCGGTTGCGATCGACATGGCGCTCCAACAGAGCCACCAACTCAGGCTCATAACCCCCGTCTCGAAGAATTCTTCTCAGAACGTGTGATCGGCTATCCATTCCAAACGTCCCCCTGAATTGGGGAACGTCGACAACAAGACTTCCTTCTCGCACGTGACCAAAGACGCGGCGATAGCACTCGTCGAACTGGTCGCCGTTGCGCGGCCTGCGCCCAAGGATCCACCGCCTCACTACGATCACAGGAAAGCACAATCGATACAGAAAGCGATTGCCTCGAATACGCGCTTTGATGTGTGCTATGTTGGATTGCATGGTTTTTGGCGCCACCGTGATTCGCCCATTCCTTCGCCACTTCTCGTCAGATGCCGACGTCCCCCATCTACGACCGGCACAGTGCGTTCGCAGACCTCTTCATCCGATCCCGCCAGGCGCGGCAGCAACGAGCTGATGAATCCGCGCCACAAAGTCTTCGTGGAGAGCCCGAATTCGTGAAGCGGGATCGAATTTCGCGGACACGTCGATCCCGCCGATCACCGCCGCGATCTCACGCGGATCATCCTGAGCGTAATAGGAGACGAGATCGCCAACCGCCGACCGCCGCACGGACTCAAGATCGCAAGACACGACGCGTAGCCCAAGGCAGAGATACGACATAACCTTCGAGGGAAAGGATGATGCGAGGAATTTTCCGTGCAGCGTTCGCGTGCTCAATCCAATGTGGCACTTCTGCATGTAATCGACGTACTCCAAACCATGTTTCACCTTTGCGTAGATGATTCCGCAGGAAGTGTCCCGTCGCGTCTGCTCGACTTCACGAGCGAACTCCTCGATATCGATTCCGAGTGGATAGCCAAGGATATGCAAAACATAACGTTCGCTCAGATGACGGGCAGCCTCAAGTGCGATGAACGCTCCACCGGTGGTGCGATCGATGCTCCCGGCGTAGACCAGGTGAATGCGCCCGTCGTTGCTGGGAAAAACCCGCCGCGGAATCGGTATGTATTCTCCATACACGACGGCGTGGCAGCGTCCTCGCAGGTCAATCCGGCGCACAAGCATGTCGGTCGACAACAACATTGCATCCGCTTTTGCGATCATCTTCGTCTCACGCCGTTGCACAGCCGGGGGCATTGGCGTCACGTCGCAGTAGATCTCCTCTATTTCGAGCACCATTCTAAAGCCCTTGATGGCTTTGGCCAGCAGGATCGCACGCATGAAGGCCAACGAATGGTAGACGACAACTGCCTCATTCCGCCGGACATTGACGACCAACCACACAACGAGCCAACAATGGCTTAGATACTGCGCGAGCTTGCGCACAATTCCACGTCGAGTTCCAACACTCGGCGCGAAGATGACCCTCTTGTGGTCGTTGATAGCAACCGCCTCCCCAGGGTAAATACCGCGATCCGCCACGGACCAGGAGGGCGAAACGATCTCAACATCGAATCCGGCATCAACCAGCGCCTCAGCAATATAATCCATCTTTCGAACGGCCGAAACGAAACAAAATCGTCCTGACCCCTTGGCACCCGCTGGCAGTCCGTAGTACCCGATGTACCTGAGCTTCTTACTCATGTGTTACGGAAAGATCCCTGCAGGGGGGGCATCACATACCCGAATTCGCACGCCTCGAATCACGTCGTTCGCCAAGAAACCCAAGACGATTAGCACTTGCGCGAACCGGCTAATCAGGTACGCCCACGCAATGGCTATCGATGGAATCTTCATGCTGAAACAGAAGCCTGCAACTGCCGCGAAGGCAGTGAACCCGACGACATTGCCAACGATGATCGGCGCCGTCTTCTTGGCAGCGATCAGAGCATGTGCGGGTACGCCCAAGATCGGCGTCGCCCCGGCGCAGATCAGAATCTGCATGATCGGAACTGCTGCGAGGTAATTGGGCGTGACTCGGCGTACAAGCGGGCCACAGGCAAACACAGCGAGAACACATACACCAAGCACGGCCACCGTGCCGAGCAGCATCAGCTTCGACGCATAGATGGTGCAATCCCGGAGATCCTCGTTCAATCCCATGCGGTGGTTGATGCGGGGAATGAAGACCTGGACCAACGAGATCGCAAATTGCTGAACCGCGCTTTCCGCAGTTCGGGCAAAGGTAAAAAGACCCAGAACCACTTCCCCATAGGCCCGGTAGACGAGCCACCCCATCGTCGCCGAAACACACGCACTCCCGAGGAAGATCGATAGATCCACCGGCAGCCCGAATTTTACCATGTCCCACAGCGGCCGTGCCGCCAGCCGAGGAGCCACCCGAAGAGGTCGGTTTCGATGAAGGAGCGAAGCATTGACCAGCGACGGAATGGTAACCCGCAAACAAAGCCCCCAGAAGTGAAAGAATGCAACCAGCGGGAGGCAGGCAAACGAAACAGCAGACGTGATGACGGTGTTCTTCGACAGCTTGACAAAATCGTTTGTCGATCGGTATGTGCAGCCAAGGTAGAGCACATAAAAGGAAAGCGACAGGAAGATCATCTGCGAGCCCCAAGCCGCGACGGCGCGGGGATCAGACATGAACAAACTCCGGACAATCAGTGCCAGGTAGCCCAGCACGACCATCGCACCGGCGAACAGCATCCACCCTTGCACTACCGACGCGGCGTCCCATGCACGCTGCGGGCTACCTTTGCCCAGCCAGTAGGGATATTCCCTTCCGAGAGCAGTTAAGGAACCCAAATGCAGGAAGCTCAGATAGGTGCCGAGGATGGCGAACGAGCTGTAATATCCAAGCACTTGCGGCGGTATGAGCCGCGCCTGAATGACAGTGGCGGCAAGCGCCAGTCCAACAACGATCATCTGGCTTCCAGCCATCGCGCCCATGCTCGTCAGCATCTCGCGACGGTGACGTACACGATCCCAGAGGCGCCCCGCGAGCGCGCGTGTCACCGATCTTAATGCGGCGCCTGAACTCAAACTGCGGTCTCCAATGTATTCACAATCATGCCCCCTGTGATAACCCTGCCCACGCTCTGCAACACTTCGTCCGCCGTGGGACCAGCGGCAACGCGACTTAGCTTCTAATCGACATGCATAATATGTTCTGCGAAAGTCAGTGGCACGCTCGCGATCACCCACGCAATGGGGCGCACTCCGTCCCCGTCGGTGCACATGCATCGACCAGTTCACCCCTCTTGGACGACAGACGACGGTCTGCGAAGCCGCCGTGGAATCTACGAAGCGAGTTACATCGCGGTTCCGAATTGCTGCCTTGCTCCAAGGATCGGCTGTTTCAGGAGACGGCCTTAACAATTGCTCTGGCCGATGGTTACGTCAATCGACCCGTTCGATCAGCACGTGCAGCGACCCGCTGTAAGCGTCCTTGCCGGCCGGATCCCCGATTTTCGTGTCGCTGATCGTGAACCATACGCCGCCCGACAACGGGGCGGCCCACGTGACGTCGCTGCCGACCTTGGTAATCTTGTACTCTGGCGGGCTTTTCACGACGTTGATAAGCAACGCTCCAGTGGGGCCATAAAACGCGGCCGGCATCTGGTTGGTCCCGTCTGCGTTGCACTCGATGCGGGGCGACAGCCGCCAGCGGCCGAGCGCCCGGACGCGGTATGATTTGCCCTGCACCACGGAAAAACCCACCGGCTGCATCGCCTTGTTCGCCTGCACCTCGCAGTAGGCCACCTGCGCATCCCCCCGGGCATGCCGCAGTTCAACATACAACTTCAGCAGACGGCCTGCCGCATCCCAGTCGCCGGCCTTGTCCGCATCGCGGATCAGGTCCGATACTTTTTTCTCCGCGTCCTTGGTGAACACATCGATCTTCCTCCCAATCACATCCAGCGTCGCCAGTTTCTGTTTGGCTTCGATGCGGGCGACACGCTCCTCTCGCTTCTCGGGCGACTCCGGCAGCACTTCCACGACATTCCGGTACGCCGCCGCCGCCTCCCGCTCCTTGCCCAGTTTTTCGTTGGCCTTCCCCAGCAGCATGTAATCCTGATAGCGGCCGGCTTCGCCTTCGGTGATTTTGGTCAGAAGGGCAACCGCGTCGCCGTACTTGCCATCCTTCACCGCTTTCTCGGCCGCCTGCCGGAGCACATCCGTGGCCGCGTCCTTTGTCGTGGGTGCGGCAAGGGCGAAGGCGGCACAGCACGCCATAATTGCCGGAATCGCTAGAAGTTGCAGGGGCGGACGCATGAGTTGCCTCCATGACCAACGGACCAAGGCTGCATTATATCAACCCGCGACGGATTTGCACCCAGAAGGCGTTCGGGTAAGAATCTGTCGTGGCCGACATGCCCGCCCATCCGCCGCTGAACATTTTTCACCTCACCGCCGGGGCGGTCCTGGGCGGGGTCACGCGGTACATCTGCGATCTCAGCACGGGCATACGGCAGACGGGCAGGCATCGCGTGCTGGCGGCCGGCTCGCACGGGCCGTGGCAGGGACTGATGACCGACGCGGGGATCGAATGGATCGACCTGCCGCTGGACGGCGGGCCGGTGGCCCTATGGCGAAGCGCCCGGGCCATCGCCGACTTGGTGCGGGAGCGCAAGATCGATCTGATCCACTGCCACTTCCGCCGGCCCGTGCTGGCCGCCCGCCTGGCCCGCCTGCTCGGCGGCCCGAAGGTCCCCCTCATCTATACACTGCACCTGGCCCCCCTGCCGCTCAAGGGAATCATGGGCCTGCTCAGCGATTTCGGGGACTGGGTTATCGCTCCCAGCGAGGAGGGGCGAAAATGGATCGCGAGCACTGGCCGGGTTGCTCCCGACCACATCCGCTGCGTCCCTCATGGCGTCTGCGCTGATAGCTGGCCAGTCCCCACGGACGTCCAGCGCGATCAAGCACGCCGGCACTTCGGCATCGATGATGGCCGCCCCGTTGCCACGTTTGTCGGCCGATTTGAAGGCGTGAAGAACGAAGACTGGGTGCTTGACCTGGCCGAGGAGTGCCGCCGGCTTGATCTCAAGTCGAGTTTTCTGATTTGCGGCGATGGACCGCGGCTCAGCGAGATCAAGAGCCGAATCGAGCGCGGAGGCCTGCGCGAGATGGTCCAGCTCCTGGGCTACATCGACCCCAAGGAAGTATATCACGCATCCGACCTGCTGCTGCTTCCTTCCCGGATCGAAGGGTTCGGCTACGCCGCGGCGGAGGCGGCCTGCTGCGGGGTAGCCGTCCTGCGCACGCGAACGACTGGCTGGCAGGAAACCGTCCAGGATGGCGTCACCGGCCGGGTTGTGGACATCGACCGGGACGCCTTCGTGCGGACGGCCATCGAGATGCTGGGCAACCGTCGGGAGTTCCGGCGCATGGGGGCAAACGGAGCCAGGATGGTCCGGGAGCATCTGACGCTGACTCAGCAAGTTGCCAACACGCTGGACGTGTATCGCCGGGCAATCGCCGGTCGCGCCAACCGGCCCTCATGACCTCCAGGTCTTGCAACCTTGCGGCATCCTTAGCCCAACAGTATCATTTGCGAATGCGAATTCGGAGCCACGGTGGCTGTCCGTTCGTGTGGAGTTGAGTCGATCCGACGGGGTTATGATGCCCTTGGCGCACAAACCGAACAGTCAACGAATCGTCGCGGCCGTGCGAGACGCTCTTGGGTCTCCCACAGAACCGCTGCTGCTGCACGGTCCGGTCTTCGCCGGCAACGAGTGGCGCTACCTGAAAGACTGCATCGACACCTCCAACGTCTCCTCCAGCGGCAGCTACGTCACGGAATTCGAGAATCGTCTCGCCCAGTACACTGGAGCGGCCCACGTCATCGCCACCGTCAACGGAACCACGGCCCTCCACCTGGCACTCATGCTGGCCGGAACCGACCGTGACACAGAGGTGCTGCTGCCATCGCTCACGTTCGTGGCGACCGCCAATGCCGTCGCCCATTGCGGCGCAATCCCCCATTTCTGTGACGTCGAGAACCGCACGATGGGAATGGATGCGGGCAAGTTGGCGGATCATCTGCAATCCATGGCCGAGCGGCGCAAGGACGGCTGCTACAACCGCCGCACCGGGCGACGGATTGCCGCAATCGTTCCGATGCACACGTTCGGCCATCCGGTGGACTTGGACCCGCTGCTCGAACTCAGCCGGCGGTGGAACGTGCCGGTCGTGGAAGATGCCGCCGAATCCCTGGGATCCAGCTACCACGGCCGCCACACGGGCACATTCGGAAAAATCGGCATTCTGAGTTTTAACGGCAACAAGGTCGTGACCACCGGCGGCGGTGGCGCAATCCTCACCAACGATGATGAACTCGGCCAGCATGCCAAACATCTGGCCACCACCGCCAAGGTGCCGCACCCCTGGGAATTCGTGCATGATGAGACCGGCTACAACTACACGATGCCGAGCCTCAACGCAGCCCTCGGGTGCGCCCAGATGGAGCAACTCCCCGGATTCCTGGACCACAAGCGCAAGCTGGCGCAGCTCTACATCAAGGCGCTGTCGGGCTTGGAGGCGGAGGGCGTCACGGTTTTCGCCGAGCCGCCGGGGTGTGTCAGCAACTACTGGCTCAATGCGCTGGTGCTGGATTCGGCCGATGAAAAGGTGCGGGATGAACTGCTCGGGGCGCTCAACGACGCCCACCTCCAGTGTCGGCCAATCTGGCGGCCGATGCACATGCTGTCCATGTACGCCGACTGTCCGCGAATGGACATGGCCGTCACTGAGTCGCTGGCCGCGCGGGTGATCAACCTCCCGAGCAGCGCCAACCTCCTCGACCCCGCGCGTAACGGTGGCCGAACGGCCCCAGGAAAAGCTTTATGACCCCGCCCGGGCACCTTGATCCTTCCCCGGCCGGGGCGGATTCTTTCACCATCATGCTCACCGCCGCCGGCCGGCGCGTGGAGTTGATGGACTTGGTTCGCCAGTCGATATCGGAACTGGGCCTGCGCGGCCGTGTGCTGGCCACCGATATCACCTTCAACGCCCCCGCAATGCACCGGGGAGATCTCGCCCGCACCGTACCCCCCTATCGGGATTCAACCTGCCTTGCTGCAATGCTCCGACTGTGCGATGAGCTGAAGGTGGGACTGATCCTCCCCACGTTTGATCCGGACCTTCCCTTTCTCGCCCGCCATCGCGAACGCTTTGAGGCGGCCGGCACGCGTGTGATGGTCTCCTCGCTGCAGGCCGTCGAGATCAGTTACGACAAGAAGCTTTCCCACGACTGGCTGGCCGCCCATGGATTCCCGACACTCCGGCAGACCGATGCCCATCGGCTCATGAGCGGCGCAGAGCACTGGGAGTTCCCGCTGTTCATCAAGCCACGATTCGGCAGCGCCTCCATCGGAGCCCGGGCCGTCAGGAGCCTCGACGAACTCAACTTGGTCGTGGGCGACCAGGAATATGTGGCCCAGGAGATCGCCCCCGGCCAGGAATACACCGTGGACGTCTATCTCGACCGCTCCGGCAAATGCCGCTGTGCTGTCCCGCGTTGGCGCATCGAAACCCGCGCCGGCGAGGTCAGCAAAGGCATGACCGTCCGCTCCGCGGTCATTGAGGATCTCGCCTCGCGCGTGGCCGAGACCCTCCCCGACGCGGCCGGGATCATGAACATTCAGATCTTCCACGATCGCACCACCGGCCGGGCGGCCGTCAGCGAGATCAATCCGCGGCTGGGCGGTGGATACCCGCTCTCCCATCAGGCCGGCGCGCCGATGGTGAGATGGGCCATTGAAGAAGCCATCGGCCGGTCGCCGCAGATCGACCCGGCGTCCTGGCGAGATGGGCTGGTGATGCTTCGCTATGATGATTCGGTCTTCGTGAGCGCCCAAGAGTCGGGCCTGGGCAATCCGCCATCGCGCGGCAGCGACGGAAGCTCGCTTGCAACGGCCTGACGGCCCCCGTAATAATGATCCGGTAACATCCGTCCGATTGTTCACTTATGGCTTCGACTCCTCCATTTCGACCCGACGCCGGCATCCTGTCCCTGATCGGCCGCGCAGAGCCGCTCTTTGTCGAGGACCTCCGCCAGCACGGGCCGGCACTGGACGAGGCCGTGCGCGACGGGCGATTCCTCGTCGTCGGCGGGGCCGGGTCCATCGGCAGCGCGGTCGTGCGCGAACTTTTCGCCCGCCAGCCGCGGGTGCTGCACGTGGCGGACATCTCCGAGAACAACCTGGCCGAGGTGGTGCGGAATCTCCGCAGCTCGCTCGGCTACATCAAAGGCGACTTCCGCACCTTCGCGCTGGATGCGGGATCGGAGGAATTTGATGCGATGGTGGCCGCCCACGGGCCCTACGACTACGTCCTGAACTTTTCCGCCCTCAAGCACGTGCGCAGCGAGAAGGACCCGTTCACGCTCATGCGGATGATCCGCGTGAACATCCTCAACACGGACCGCATCGTCGCCCACGCGATCGCCATGGG
>JAIOQB010000199.1 GCA_021413585.1 Planctomycetia bacterium | reverse complement strand
GAAACGGTCGGAGTGAAGATTTTCGATCCGAAGGAAGTCTACAAAAAATGAATGACCAATCACCAAAATTCCAATAACCAATAAAAACGTGCGCAGCTCCACTATTGGAGATTGGAATTTGGTCATTGGTCATTAAGTTCCTCTGTGCCTCCGTGTCTCTGTGGTAAAAAAGTCATGCCCAATCTGCTAAAACTCGGTATCCCCGCCGGTAGCCTTCAAGAGGCGACGGGCGAACTATTCCGCCGTGCCGGCTACAAGATCACGTTCCCTTCGCGGAGCTACTTTCCCTCGATCGACGACGACGAGATCGAGTGCATGTTGATCCGTGCCCAAGAGATGGCCCGTTATGTGGCCAGCGGCGTGCTCGACGCCGGGCTGACGGGCCACGATTGGATCGTCGAAACGGGGGCCGACGTCCACGAAGTGGCGGAGCTGGTGTTCT
Organism: Planctomycetia bacterium; assembly: GCA_021413585.1. Lineage (GTDB taxonomy): Bacteria > Planctomycetota > Planctomycetia > Pirellulales > UBA7805 > JAIOPX01. The sequence continues at coordinate 13,089 of JAIOQB010000199.1, read as the reverse complement.
CAAAGGTCAGCCGCCGCCCGGTCCGCTGGGTGTTGTGCGTGCCGAACGACTCGCCGGTGAAGACGGTCAAAGACCTGCAAGGTGCCCGCATCGCCACCGAGGCGGTCGGCCTGACCAAGCAATACTTGGCCAAGCACGGCGTCGAGGCCAACGTGGAGTTCAGTTGGGGAGCAACCGAAGTCAAACCGCCCCGGCTGGCCGATGCGATTGTCGAAGTGACCGAGACCGGCAACTCGCTGCGGGCGAACAACCTGCGGATCGTCGACGAGATTTTGCAAAGCACCACCCGGCTGATCGCCAACAAAACGGCCTACGCCGACCCCTGGCGAAAGCAAAAGCTGGACGACCTGGCCCTGATGCTCCGCGGCGCGATCAACGCCGAAGGGAAAGTAGGCCTGATGATGAACGTCCCCCGCGACCGGCTCGCCCACGTGTTGGCGCTGTTGCCCGCGCTGCAAAAGCCGACGATCTCGAGCCTCTCCGACGAAGGCTGGGTGGACGTCAACACGGTGCTCAATGAAGCCGTGGTCCGGCAGATCATCCCCAGGCTGAAAGCGGCCGGGGCGTGCGGGATTGTGGAGTATCCGCTGAATAAGGTGATTGATTGACGGGGGCTGTCGGCTGCCGGCTATCAGCTATCGGCCGGAGGTCGGTAGGGCAAAGCGGATGAGTGCGGTCGGGCGTAAGAACCTCCCGCCCTTTCAGGGAGGGGCCGGGGGAGGGTAACGCGGGACGCCGCGTACGGTCCGACATCTTCCAAATCTTCGCACATGAACATCATCTACTCGGACCAACCGCTCACCGTGCTGGGGCCAACGCTCTTTCTGGCTGTTCCGACCCCTCGCAGCCAAAGCGTTGAGTCCTGGCGGCCGGAGGCGGTGCATCTGCTGAACGAGCTGGCGTTCCCAGGCACGGTTCTGGTCCCCGAGCGGCGTGACTGGGAAGCTCGTTTCGACTACCTGGATCAGGTGGAGTGGGAGTTCGCCGCCCTCGAACGAGCCGATGCGCTCCTGTTTTGGGTTCCCCGAAACTCCGACAGCCTGCCCGGCTTCACCACCAATGTTGAGTTCGGCCGGTACGTCGCCTCCGGTCGCATGATCTATGGTCGCCCCGAAGACCGGCCCCACAATCGCTACCTCGACTGGCTCTATGAGAAGCTCACCGGCCGATCTCCGCACAGTACGCTGGACGACACCATCCGGACTGCCGTCCAACTCGCTGTGGAGAGATCCACCACAGTCAATGAAAGTGGCGGCCAGGGAATTGTTAGAGGTCTGCCATGAACGAAGAAAAGCCTCAACCGTCGCCTATAGCAGCCGAAAACTCCGAGCGCGTTCGTATTCCCAAAGACGTGGCTGCCGAGGTTGACCGCCTGATTCGTGAGGGCCTCGCAATCTCGGCGATCAAGCAACTTCGGGCTACCGGTTTGGGACTCGCGAGTTCCAAGGTTTACGTTGACTCACGAATAGAGCGTCTAGCCAGGCCTAAAGTCTCTTGCCCGTATTGTGGAAAGAATCTCAAGTCGGCCAAGGCGAAGCAATGTTTTGAATGCTGCATGGATTGGCACGACCCAAAGAACATTTGTCGTCTCGGGTAGATAGGACTCCAAGTATGTTGTTCATCGGCGAAATCGTGTCTCCTGCGGGCATTGATTCTGACAGGTGGATCGCTGTGATCAATTCGCATCCGGCGTTGGCAAATGTGCCGCCTCGCATGGGCATCAACCCGTTTACTCGCCAACCATGCGAATACGATGCACCGCCAACGAGCGCCATGGTTCGGGCAGATGATACCGATATCGGCTCAGTCTGCTGGGCAATGGACGGCTCACCGGCACTCATTGTCGAGGCTGAAGCGGATGCCGTTGATGCTGTTGCCAGCGTTGCGGAAGAGATCGCACGCACGCTTGGCGGTCAGTTTAAGCGGCAGTTGTCCGAGGATTAGGGCCGCAACCGGCGCACGTTGCGGCCAATTTAACCCGGTTTCAAGAGCCGCCAGAATCGCTTATTTTCCAGGAAGGCCATGCTGAAGGAAATGAGCGATCCCAATTCCGAACTTCGCTACAGATTCCAATGCGACCTTTGCTCCGGCCCTGATTGGTTCGGAGAGAATCTGGATGCTCCAGCGGCATGCACCAAGTGCGGGCGTAGCCCTGTGCGATACTTTGTCGCAGATGCGGCCTACTGCTTTCTTCATCGCACCCTGATGCGAGATACCTACACAACATCTTCAGGGTTCTTGTTTGCAGTATTCACGTGGTGGGGCAACGAACACCTGTTCCCGAATGCCAAGCTGTACATGGTCCCCGTAGATTCGGACGACCCGAAGGATTGCATCACGTTTCAATTCTGTGCGATGTGCGAACAGGCGAAGCAGCAATGGCTCAAGACGGTTTAGTCAAATTGTTTCGACTGAAGTGAAATCGATGGGTGCCTGGGGCTAAACGTAGCGCAGCGAAGTGAAGTCGCAGCGGTTTGGACGGTGGAGATTCAAGCACTAACCCGCAACAAACGCACATTCCAGAGGACACTAAGCCATGGAACTAAACGAAAACGAGTTCAATCGATTGTTGTCGAATTTAACAAACCACTACGTCGATGATAAAACAATAAAGTCGCTCGGCTTCGTTACCGAATCCGCCGAGAATTCGCATCGTTTTATGGAGACTCTCTTCGTAACCCAATCGCCATCAGGGAATAAAGATGCGGAAGCTGTCTATCGAACCATGCGACTTTTAGAGGAGGTTGCAGAGAAATCTGAATTGCCGGCATGCATACTCATGGCACACTTGTGGCTGATCTCAAACGACCTCCGTATGCATGATATATGCGACGCTATTGAACTTTGGTTGACGAATTGCAAGTCATCCGATCTCGGTCGATATCTGCTGATGTTAGCGAATTCGCAGGATGACGAGAGGGTGCGCCGGCGTTTCGAAAAACTTGCCGCTGTAGTTTAACTTCTGCGGCGTCGCTGCCCCGGCCCCTGCCGCCGGGCACGCCGTGCGTAGGTTGGGTTGAAAACCCACCGCCAACGCGGCGCGAAATATGGTGGGTCTTCGACCCACCCTACACCTCTGCCGCCAGCCATCCAGCCGACAGCCGATAGCTGACAGCCGACAGCCCTCCTTCACCGCCACTGTGGCTGCCACGTCGTGCTCGTTCTCGCCGCCGGTGGCGTGTCTCGCTCCACCGCTTCGGGCTGCAAGGGTGCGGCGTTCGGCGCTTGAACCGCCGCCGCCGGCTTCGGCACCGCCAGCGAGGTCGGAAACGCCGATTGGGCCGTGCGTTGTTCGTCGGCCAATTTCGACAGCAGTTCGGTCGAAGCGTTCGAGATGATGATCGTTTCATTCCGCGACGTTGGACCGCTGCCGTTTCTTACTACGCAGATCACTTCTACCGGCCCGCGCGGCGGAATGCTTGATCCGACGGCGGTGGCGGCGGCCAGCGCGGCGCCGGGTGGCAGCGGTTCGCCGATTGCGCCGGCGGTGGGGCGGGTGCCCCCTGGCATTTCACTGGCCATCGGCGGGGGCGAGGCCGGATTGACCGCGCCGCGGTTGTCGGCCACGGCCGAGCTGCGCGAGATCGCCGCCAGGCCGGCCTGGTCGAGCACCTCGTGCGCCGACGCGACGTCCGCGAACAAGCCCGCCTTATCCTGCGGGTCGGCAAAGTTGCACACGCCCACCAGCCGTCCTTGCTCGTCGAACAATCCGCCGCCGCTGCGGCCGACTGCCGGCTGGCCGTCGACTTGAATGTTCGGCGGGCCGACGAAACTGTTGATCTGCGTGATGCGGCTGCGGCGGACGCTCGGCTCGTGGGCATTGTCGCAACCCACGCTCACCACCGATTCTCCCTGCCGCGATTGATGCCCCAGCGGCGCCAGCCGGATCGCCTTCACCGGAGCCTCGGTGCGGAACGTCACCAGGGCGATGTCGCGGGCCAGGTCGTACTTCAGCAGGCGGCCTTCGACGCTCTGCTGGTTCAGGGCGTCGAACCGATCGATGCGGATCGCGCCATGCCCTTGCGAGTCGCGGAACAGGTGCCCGCAGGTGAGCACCAGCGCTTCGCCGCCGTTGCCCGAAGGATCGCTCCGCTGATCTATGATCGTGCCGGAGCCGAACGAATGTCCGCCGGCGTCTTCGACGCGGATACGAACGCTGGCCGCCAACAGCCGCGCTTCAAGCGGCGTGGTGTCGGCGTTTCCAGCAACCGCCGCACCGTCGCTCTTCGCCGGCCATGAAACGGAGCTAGCTGCCGCGGGCCAACCGCTCGGGCCGGCCGCACTCGGAGCCGAATCGATCGCCGCGCCGCGACTCGGCAGCGCCGCCAGATCGGTGCTGCCCGGCGCCGTTGAATTAAAAGCCGGCGAATTAAATGCAGGTGCGGGGCTTGCCGGTGGTGCGTTAAATGGCGATGCGGGCGGAGCCGGCGGCGCAGCGCCGGAGAGCGACTCGCCCGGCCTCGGCGGGGCCGAAGCTTCCATCGGCACGCTCACGACCGGCGGAGCGATTCCACCCATCGCACCTGCAGGACCACCCGCCGGACCACCCGCTGTAGCCGCCGCAGGGGGCGCCGGATCGGCCGCGCGCCGTCCGGGCCAAAAGCGTCGCAGCGGTCCGTCGGGCGACTGGCCCCGGACGATCGGCTGCGTGGGGGCGACGGTGGGTATAGCGCCGCTACCCCCCTGAATGTTGCCCGCGCCGGGTGACATCATGCCCAGCCCGCGCGGGCGGTTCGGATCGCGGTTGGCTACCGGCTCGACTCCGTTGCCGGCGAGCATCTGCCGCAGTTGTTGTTCGCTGGTGGCGCCGACGATCCGGCTCCGCTCGCGACCGTCGACCACGACGACGAAGCACGGGATGCTGCTCACGCCGTATTGCGCGGCGAGCTGCTTTTCATTGTCGATGTTCACCGTGCGGACCGGGTAGCCGGCCGCCTGGAGACGCTCGACCACCGGCTGCATCGACCGGCAGGGGCCGCACCAATCGGCCTGAAAGTCCAACAACGTCGTCTCGCCAATACCCGATAGTGCGCAGACGGCGACCGCCAAGCCATAGAAGCCCATAGTTCCCTCCCTGGAACAATTGGTGTTTGCGGCGATCGACGTTTGAGTCTCTATCCGTGGGACGCTTTCCTGCGGCCCACATACGTTGGATAGAACTCTGGGCGAACCTCGATGTCAGCTGCCGGGTCGTCAACGCTTGGAAGAATGTTCACATCGGAGGGTGCACAATTTACAAATCGGCACGGACTGATGCCGGTGAGCCGTCACGAGTTTCGACGGCCGTTCTCGCGAAAGCGAGAGCGTAACCGAGGAGACCAGTCGACGGCGCACCGCCAGCGTATCGACCGGGCGGCCGACGTTGCAGTTCGCGTGCCGCGGGCGAAGAAAAATGATGCCAGCAGTGCTGTCGGCGTGGTCCGGCGGGGGAGTACTTCGCTACAATGGCCCCAATTGCATCCGGGATTTTTCACCACGGAGGCACGGAGACACGGAGGAGGTTGGCTGTCGGCCGTCAGCTCTCGGCCAAAAGCTGACAGCCGATAGCTGAAAGCCGACAGCCGTGTCTCCGTGGTGAACACCCCCGTCCGTCAATCTGAAATCTGAAATCTGCAATCTGAAATCCCCATGAAACGCCAGCTCCTAGTCACCGCCGCTCTCCCCTACGCCAACGGCCACATCCACCTCGGCCACCTGGTGGAGTACCTGCAAACCGACATTTGGGTCCGGTTCCAGAAGTTCCGCGGCCATCGGGCCATTTACCTCTGCGCCGACGACACGCACGGCACCGCGATCATGATTCGGGCCCGGCAGGAAGGCCGCAGCGAAGAGGCCCTGATCGCCGACATGCGCGAGCATCACGTCCGGGACTTCGCCGGCTTCGACATCGAGTTCGACAACTACGGCAGCACGAACAGCCCGGAGAACCGCCGGCTGTGCGGCGAGATTTGGGCGTCGCTGCGCAAGGCGGGCCTCGTCGTCGAGCGCGACGTCGTACAGCTTTATGACGTGCAGGCCGGCACGTTCCTGGCCGACCGGTTCGTTAAAGGTACGTGCCCGTACTGCGGGCTGATCAATCAGTACGGCGACAGTTGCGACAACGGCCACACGTACAGCCCGGCCGACTTGAAAGACCCGGTCAGCACGCTCAGCGGCACCACACCCGAGGTGCGCCGCGCGCCGCACTTGTTCATAGAACTAGAACAGTTGCACGCGTTCCTGGCCGACTGGATCGGCGCCGACGATCACTTGCAGTCCGAAGTGGCCAACTATCTCAATGGCCACTTCCTGGGCGAGCCGCTCAAGGACTGGGACGTGTCACGCCCCGCGCCGTATTTTGGATTCGAGATCCCGGATGCACCGGGCAATTTCTGGTATGTCTGGTTCGACGCGCCGATCGGCTACATGGCGTCGCTGGCCGAGTGGTGCGTAAACTTTGGCGAGAAGTTCGACCAATGGTGGCCAAAATCCGCGGCCGACGGCAAGTCCGACGGCAAGAACAACGACAGCCGCGAGATTCATCACTTCATCGGCAAGGACATTCAGTACTTCCACTGCCTGTTCTGGCCCGGCATGCTCAAGACCGCCGGCTATCGACTGCCGACAAAAGTCCACATCCACGGCTTCCTGACCGTCGACGGCGAAAAGATGGCGAAGTCGAAGGGGACGTTCGTCCGCGCGGCAACGTATCTCAAGCATCTCAACCCGAGTTACCTGCGCTACTACTACGCCGCGAAGCTAGGCCCGCGCTTGGAGGATTTGGATTTGAACCTTGACGAGTTCGTGACCAAGATCAACTCCGACCTGGTCGGCAAAGTGGTCAACCTGGCGAGCCGGACGGCGAAGTTTGTCGAGGTCACTGGTTTGTCGGCCAAGTACCCTGACGACGGTGGGCTATTCGCCGGCGCGGCGGCGGAGGCGGAGGCGATCGCCGCGGCGTACGAGGCGTGCGATTTCAACCAGGCGATGCGGCGGATCATGGCGCTGGCGGATCGGGCGAATGCTTACGTCGACCAGAACGCGCCGTGGCAGTTGCGCAAAGACCCCACGCAGGCCAGCCGCATGCAGGATGTGTGCAGCGTGTCGCTGAATCTGTTCCGTCAATTGGCCGTGTACCTGGCGCCGGTGCTGCCGCGGCTGGCTGCGCAGACGGGCCAGTTGCTCGGCCGGCCCATCGCGCACTGGGACGAAGCCCAATCGCCGTTGTGCGGCACGCCGGTGGCGAAGTTTGAACACATGCTAACCCGAGTCGAAAAAACCCAGGTGACTGAAATGATTGAAGAAAGCAAAGAACAGGCCCCGGCGGCAGTAGCTACTACCCCAGGGATGCCTGGGGCAACGCCCCAGACCTCAGCCCCAGCCGCCGAGAATGCCGACAGCGGCGCCGCCCTGGCCGCCGAGCCGCTCGCCGCGCAGATCACGATCGACGACTTCACGAAAGTCGACCTCCGCGTCGCCCGCGTCGTGGCGGCCGAGGACGTGGCCGAAGCCAAGAAGCTATTGAAACTAACGCTCAGCCTCGGCGGCGACACCCAGCGCACCGTCTTCGCGGGCATCAAGGAAGCCTACAAACCCGAGCAACTCGTCGGCCGTCTGGTGGTGATGGTAGCCAACCTGGCCCCGCGGCAAATGAAGTTCGGCTTGAGCGAAGGGATGGTAGTAGCCACCGGCCCCGGCGGCAAGGAAGTGTATCTGCTAACGCCCGACAGCGGCGCGGTGCCTGGGCAGAGGGTGCTTTAAGTAGCGTGGGTGCTTGCACCCACGTTTTTCTTAATGACCAATGACCAAATCCCAATGACCAATGGAAGAGTTGCGCACGTTTTTCTCTTTGAGTGCGATACGTATTCAACGACGTGGGTGCAAGCACCCGCGCTACGGCTATCGGCTGTCAGCCGGAATCGTAATGGATGGTGGGTAAAGTTCAAATACTGTTGCCCCGATTATTCGTAACGTCAAATCCCGCCGTCGGTTGCGAATGCGACTAGCGACGGGATTTAAACTTTTTTGAATGTGTTGGTAGTTGAAGCAATAAGTTGTTCGAGTTCGAACCGCCCGCGATTAAGTATGTGCGGTGATCGAGGGCTCTGCTCGAAGCCGAACCCGTGGGCTAGGGTGGGTGTCTCTGCTCTAAACGCTCACAGGGTTCCTGCGTGGTGCTGACCAGATGCCTAAACCGAACCACCTGCTTGATCATTTGCTCAATCCAAAGAATCGTGATCGCCTAAGCGCCCTTCTCGTGACTGCGGATTCTGACCGGCTTCAAGTCGAATACTTCGTCAACCGAGGTGATTGGCACACCGTCGCCAATTACATCGACGGGCCGACTCGGTGGCCTGTGACGTGGTTCCCCGATGCGAATGTCGCCTTCCTTGATACCACGACGCCGGTCTGGGACGCTCTTCGACTCGCCGCGCTCGGTACGCCGAACGGGAGCACCATCATCAGCGGGGTGGCCGAGGCAGAGATGACCGAGTGGCTGAACGACCCTTACCGCAACAAGGACCGCGCGGCCGCCATCAAGGCCGCGATGGACGGCGAGACATGGTGCGGGAAGTTCCGCGTGGGGCCGTCGCACCCGCTGAACGCGGCCCTCCACAGTTACACGCACTTGCTCGGGTTTCGTCGGTCGTTGGCCCGGCCGTGCCCAGACGGGACCACGTTGGTCAATACGATCGCGATGAACAAGTCGGACACGATGAACGAGATCCGGAACAAGCTTGGACCGCGGGCGCAAGGTCTGGCAAAAAAGGGACGGGACGATGCCGAGGCGAACGGCGCGATCAACATAAGTGATGAAATGCACTGCATGATGGCGATTCTGTATGCACTACAGAACCGTCGGGATACAGTAATCCTGACCGCCGACGCGGATTATATCGAGATCTTCTACAAGGCACAGTGGTTCTTCGATGCTCACTATCGGGCGTGGCTGGCGGCCAAGCTGATCAAAGCCGGCCAGTACGGCGAGCCTGTGAAGGAGATGCAGGACACCAAAGGCTATTTCGACGGCCCGCTTACGCTCTACAGGCGACCCACCGCGCATATGATGGAGGTGTTGCCTCACGACTCTCGGGCGGTGCGGGTAGGTGTGCTCTATGTCGCGCCGGACGGAAGGCTGCACAAACTGAGCTTCCCGTTCGAGTTGAAGATGCTCGAAATGCTTGTGAGTCGGGCCGCAACTGGCCGCTGCACGGACCTGTTCGGCGACGCCAACATTCACATCGACCTTGGGCCTCTCAAGTGCACGATGGACGGTCTTTATCTCGGTATTGGCAAAGACTCGATGATCCGTTTTGAAGCGAACGGCATCGGCTCCCTCCTGGGACGCCTCGACCTGGAGCATTCGGTATGTTGCTTCGAGAGGTTCTCGCGATAACCGAAAAAATAAAGGGGACGTGGCTCGACTTTCGGAGGAACTTTTCGAGGCCGACTGGGGTCGACGCGTGGGTCGCCGATTCAGCGGGCAGGCGATTTCCGACAAACATCGAGCCGCGTCCGCTTTATCTTTCCAATCACTGAGCTACCATGGATGAACGCACACTTAAACGAGGGACGGCGCTCTATTTTGGCGCTCCGGCGAAACCGATGCCGGAGATTTTGGTTGACGCCATTTCACAGGTTGTCTCACAAGTATCTGGTATCGTCGAGGCACACTTGCCTCAGTGCTTCATCGAAGGCGACACCGAGGCACGACAAATTCTTGTCGTGGTCGTTCAACGGCGTGCGGAGATTTCACGCATAGCGGAGGAGTTGATGAATAAACTTCAACTCGCTCTTCCACCCGGACAGTTCATTGATATTCTTCCGTTTGAGTCCGGTACAATCATGCCCGGGATTCGAGAGGCAGACTGCCAGATTTATGCCGGTGAGAAAAAGGCTTGGTGGAAAATATGGTGATACGTGAATAAATATTGGGAACGCGGCTCGAATTTCGGAGTAACTTTTCGAGGCCGACCGCGGTCGACGCGTGACTTGCCGATTCAGCGGGCAGGCGGTTCCCGCCAAACATCGAGCCGCGCCCCATTTTTCCTCCTCTAAATCTTGCGACCACGCACAGTTGCGGTCTCAGCAGCGCAGGTTTACAATCTGCGATATCCTCGTTTTTGTTGGGATAAACAAGAGTTAGGCCGCTTGCCACGCTATGCACGTCATCAACGCTGACTTGCTAGACCACGCTCAGGGAACTTTGAAGTTCATCCTCAACGACAGCGGCATTTATTTCTTTCCGGCGACACAGCAGCATCGTGACACCAAGTCCCACGGATTGAGTTACGAGGATGACTATCGCGGCAATGCCGTGGCTGGGATCGTGATGCCGGAGCGAGTCGAGATCAGGTTTCACACGGCTTTTTCAGATGACCGGATCCGGACTATTTGGCGCAGCGTTCTGTCGAGTCCTGAGCTTGCCAGTGCCAAGCTCGGAGGGCTTTACTATCAAGGGCGCGAGATTGTATGACCCCGTGGCCTAACCATGCGCCGGCTGCCACTGCTGGCTTGCCCAGTGGATATGGAGGGCGGCCAAGGTAAACCAGATCAAATGTCCTCGCTATCGAACAATGAAGTACTCCGCATTTTTGAGGTTCTCCAAGGCCATCACGGTTGTCCCGAGTCGGTCCTCAATGATGCGGAACAATTGGTGAGTGGGCGGTTGCCGCCGACCTATCGTCGTCTAATGCTGCTTGATGCCGACCGCCTGCTGGCCACGGGAGTTTTCCTGCCCCCTGATAAACTCTCGGATCATAAACAGGAAGCCCAAGAACTACTTCTCGAAGACAATTACAGTTTCCGCCTTGAGCGGACGCACGTTGTGTTCGCCTGGCTCGACATATATGCGTTTTACTTCTTTGACGCTATTGGATCTGACGATGTCCCTGTTTTTGAATTTAACTATTACTCGAGTGACAACGACCGGCTTCCCCGTGAGTGTTCAAGAACAGTTCCAGAGTTCTTCGCGAAAATCATTCGTGATTATCTCAAGCTATGACCGTCATCAAAAATCGCGGCAAGAAAAGGCGGCGAACAAAAGAGGAAGAAAAGCGGGACATTCTGGTTTTGTCAAAATGTAGAACGGCCCCCTTGTTCGACGGCCGGAATCTCATGGAATCATGGGGCTGGTATGGAAGGCGATGGCAAGGTCAAGATGCAGATTGGTGGCCGCGGGTTCTACGCACGCATCCAGGTAATCTGCCACGACGGAAGCGATATACCGCGCTCAGTCACCGTCGCCCCGTCTGCAGACGATCCGTGGTACCGCAGGGAGGGATGGACGGATGCGGGCCTCGCCGGAGCTGCGCTCGGCCTGAAGCTCGCCGGTAGCTCCAGCAGTTGTACCATCACACAAATCCATGGGATGCCTTGCGATACCAACGCGACGTTAATGGCCATTGCGGCAATCCGTGCGGTCTGGGCTGCTGTATCATTCGTCCCGGATGAGACCATGGCTCAACGGTTGGAAGCGTGCGTGTTGCGCAAGATGGAAGTTGCTCCCGCAGACCTTGAAAGAGAACTAGCGGATCCAAAGGAATAAAGAGAGTGACATCATGGCTACAACGCCCCTTTTCACTGGAGAGATGACCGAGGACTGGAAGAACTTCTCGAACTACTGGGCTCAGTCCAATCAGGTTCTCGGTGCCGAGGTTGGCCCAACATGGAAAATGCCTGATGAGCATCTTGCCTGCATACGTTTCGCTGAGACGTACCCGGATTCAAAACAGTTCCTTCTGGACAGACTTTCCGATTCACATCCGGTCGTGGCAGCCTATGCATTCAAATGCCTGATTAGGATTACCGACTTGAAAAGGTGCGATGTTCCCCAGTCGGCTCTGTCGCGCATGGAGAGGGTTGAGACGGTCTTCCACTCTTCTGTAGAGAGAAAAACGCTCGGAGATTTCATGGAAGAATATTTTCAGAAGTACGCCAACCGTGGGGAGTTATTGGAGGAACAGCAACGCTCGCTCGACTGGCAGAAAAACGAACTTGCGGAATATGAGAGAGCAAAGGCTCAAGAGAAACAGCTAGGTGACTAAAAGTTCTAACCGTGTCCCGTTCCCCGACCCATACGCCTTTGCAAGAAAATGTCCGGCGACGATGACCTCAGCATAGAACGGATTACGCAGATCGCCATCCAGGATGTCGCGAAGGCGGTCTCCGAAAAACTCGGCAGATCGCTATCCGACGACGAATTGGGTGGGATTGCAGACATAATTGACACTGAGCACTTCTGGGCGCGCGTGGAAGAGATGCTGATGTTCGTCCGATACCGAAGCACAAGCGAGGTGTCGAATGCAGTGCTAGGTTATGGAAATCAGCACCGCGAGCGGAAACAAACATCACCAACGGTGTCGTCCGTTCGTAGCGGTAGAGCATCGCGGGGCGAGGAGATGCCCGAGAAGGCCGCCCAAAATCGTCCGTGCAACATGTGCAATGGAAGCGGTACTTGTTATTGCATTCGAAAGGGCTCGGGAATCGCCGTCGGTTGCGCTCGATGCGCCGGCAGCGAAAAATGCCAGCATTGTCGCGGTTCTGGGATCGTGTGACGGGGGAGGAAAAGGGACGCGGCTGGGCAGGCGGCCCATGAGCCAGCATGTATTCCGCAGCGTGGAGCAAGGCCCGGATGGCACGCTATAGTGCTGCATGCATGCGGGATGGTTCGGCGTCGAGTTTAAAGGGGCACGTAATGTCTGACTCCGCTTTCAAATGGCCCGCCGTGACATTCTTACTCGCGCATCAGGTCGTGCCTTTTCCCCACTACAACGTCATTTCTTAAACTCCCTATTTACGATCATGCCGATCGAATTTTTCTGTCCTGATTGTGGCCAGCGCTACACCGCTCCGGCATCGACGGCCGGAAAGGCCACCGTCTGCCGCAAATGCGGTGCCCGGTTGACGGTTCCAGTTTCGGCGGTCAGCCCTCCGCCCGCGGATGGTTTGACGGAACTCGAAGCCGAATTGCCGCCGCTGTCGGGCTCGCTCGCCGCCGAATTAGACATGGACTTGCCCTCGACGTTCACCCCGCTGCCGGCGGTTCCACGCCATCATCGGTCAGGCGTCGGGAGGTGGCTCAGAGGGATGAAGTCAGTCTTCACCCCA
>JAIOQB010000192.1 GCA_021413585.1 Planctomycetia bacterium | reverse complement strand
CGGCCGTTGTGAGAAAAATCGGCAGCACTGGAGCGTGCCGCACAACAGGCCATCCGACAAGCGTTATAGGCCGATCAGCCGGAATAAGCGGCTCCGCTACGGCCGGCAGAGCCGTTACGGATTGCCACGGCGGGCGGGGGGACACGGGCCAGATGGGCCGGAACGGCCGATCGGTGGGGGGGGAACCACGACTGACCAAGAGCGGGCTAGGGAGTTATGAACTTAAAAAATTACTACGTATCCGTCGGGTCAGATTTGGCGTTTTCATCAAAGGCTGAGTCGTCCTCCAAGCCGCGGATAAATGCCTCGAAGCTCTCGGCGACAAACACAATCTTGTAGTCCCACTCTTGGTCGACGTGAACAACCTCCGGCTCGCCCGTCGGCCCGCACTCCCGGTAATCCAGGCAGAGCATGTCGTGCCCCGCGGAGGGGCAGTCGGCGAAGTACACGCCGATCGCCGGATAGCACCACTCCGCGATCCAGAATGGACTCCCAAACTCACCGCACAGAGAGCATGGTTTGTCGCTGCCGATAGAGTAGATGCCGGAGATGGCAATGTGGTTGTGTGACCACGTGGTTCTTTGCTTGGTGCGGTGGTTCGTCCGACAAGGAATGCCGCCGTTCTGAAATCGCATCAACTCGATGTACGAAGCGGGCAGATTGTAGCCGAGTTGGTACTCGACGTCCGCGACTATCTCGTCGGTCAGCGGGACGCCGACATACTCCTTCATTGCGTAGGATGACGGCTTCCAAAACCCTTTCGTGTCAAAATCGGCAAATATCCTGCCCATTGCTGATCACCCTGAACCGATTGTTTCGTCGTCCGCCGAACGCTTGCAGCATAACCATGCAACAACAGGCGTTTTTCTGCAAATGCATTTATAGCAGTCAATTACTCGCCTACCAATAATCTCACGGCCAGAAAAAGCCCTGCCCGGTCGGAGAACTAGGCGGGGCGGCAGCTAGTACTCATTACTCACTGCTGTGTGATTGCGTTCGGGTTGTCACTTCTTCGTCTTGCCCTTCTTCGGTTTCGCGCCGCTGGCCTGTTCCGGCGACCACGCCGGATTCTGCGGATTCGCCACATGCAGCGGCGCGGTGTCGCCATAATCTTTGCGTGTCTTTTCCAGCAGCTCCGTCAGCTCTTTGATTTTGTCCGCCGATTCGGGTTTGCCGGCGAGGTCGGTCATTTCGTGGGGATCGGTTTGCAGATCGAAGAGCTGCGTTTTGTCGATGTGCGGGTAGCGGATCAGTTTCCAGCGGTCGTCTCGGATGGCGCGCTGGCAATCCTGGTAGGCGGTGAATAGCGACGCGCGGACGTTCGGTTGTCGGCCTTGCAGCACCGGCGCGGCGCTTTTGGCATCCAGCCCTGGCGGCACGGGTATGCTTGCCAACTCGCACATCGTGGGATACACGTCGTACAGGTACGTCAGCGCCTTCGTTTCCCCCTTGGTGATCCCACGCCCTGCGAAGATTAGCGGGACGTGCATGCCGCCGAACTCGTACAGGTTTTGCTTGCCGATGAGGCCGTGCTCGCCGAGCGACAGGCCATTGTCGCCGGCCATGATGAAAATCGTATTGTCGAACTGGCCGGCTTGCTTGAGTGCCTCGACGATCCGCCCGGCTTGCTGGTCGAAATAGGAGACGGAGGCGTAGTAGCGGGCCAGCTTACCGGCGACGTTTTCCTTCGTGCGCGGCCAGGGGAGCGTCTGCTCGTCGCGAATCGTCATCTCGCCGTTGTTGAAGGGATGGTAGGGCAGAAAATTGACGGGCAGCGGAATGTCGGCCGGCTTGTACATCTGGTAAAAGGGGGCCGTGGCATGTTGCGGATCGTGCGGTTCATGCGGGGCGAAGTACAGAAACAACGGCTGCTTGCCCGCGTGCTTCTTGATGAACGCGATAATGTTGTTGGCGTTGCCGTCGGCGCTCGGCCCGCCGTCGACGTGTTGGTCGAACGGCTGATCGAGCCGGTTGGGATTGTTGTCAAACTTGCCGCTGCGGATCGAAGCGTAGCCGGCGGCCTTGATGGTTTGCGCGAGGGTCGGGGTGTCGCGGCCGGTGCGCAGATAGCTCTGCCCGGTGAGGATCATCGTCCGGCTGGGCATGCAGACCGCGCCGGAGTTCGCGCCGAGCACATAGGCATTGCGGAAGATATACCCGTCGGCGAGCAGCTTATCGAGCTGCGGCGTTTTAACGATGGGATGCCCTAGCACCCCGAGGCAATCCGCCCGCAGATCGTCCGCCAGGAGGAAGACGATGTTGGGTTTGCCGGGCGCTGCGGGTTTGCTGGCTGGCTGCGGCGCCTCGGCGGCAGAGAGCGCGGCGAGCGGGCTCAGCAGCAGCAGGGCGAGGGCGAGGTATTTCATGGGTTGTGCTTTCAATTTGTTTTTTGAGCGGCGAAACCGCTGTCCATCTTACACTCCCACGAGCGATAGACTGTTGACGAGGTTTCGCAGGGTTTCGTGATAAATTCCATGCGACGCATTTATTCCATGTTCGCCCACCGCGATGCAAAGGACAATCCGATTCGGTTCACCGCGGCCCGGCCATCCTCGTCCCTGTTTGACGGGGGCCTGCGTCTGGGTCACAATTACGCCCGCCGGGTGGTCTCTGCGTGCTGACCTGCACCGCCGGCCACACAGGTCCCGTCCGGCAGACGGGACCTACTAATCGGCTAGCGCCATTCCGCTCATTCGCCCCGCACCCTCACAAGATCATTCAGGAAACCAGATCATGAAGACGCGTTGGCTTTCGATGGGAATCAATTTATCGCTGAGTGCGGCTCTGCTCATGTGCTGTGCGGGGCCGCTTTGGGCGGTGGAACCGGCGAAGCCGGTCCGGATGGGTTGCGGGGCGATGACGTTCGACACCGTGCCCGGTTGGGCACTCGGCGAGAACGGCAAGTCGATACTGGGCTCCACGCACGGCGCGGTGGTCGTCGACAAGGCGGGGAACATTTACACCAGTTCCAGCTTGGGCGTGTTTGTCTTTTCGCCCGACGGGAAAGTGGTCCGGCGGTTCCTGGGGGACAAGTACTCGAACATCCACGACCTGAAGATTCGGGACGAAGGGGGCGTTGAGTTCATCTACGCGGCCCGCAATGTGGCGGGCGAGGGGATCAAGTTCAATGCCGAGAACGGCGAGATCGTGCTCAAGCTGGGGATTCCCAAAGAGGCCGGTTTGAAGATGAACAAATGGAGCCCGACGGCGATGACCGTGGCTCCCAACGGCGACATCTTCCTGGCAGACGGTTATGGCAGCAACCGGATCTTCAAGTTCGACAAGACGGGCAAGTACCTGATGCACTTTGGCACGCACGGCAACGGGCTCAAGGAGTTCAACACCTGCCACGGCATGGCGCTCGACACGCGGTACAACCCGCCGCGACTGCTGATCTGCGACCGCAATCACACGCCCAAGGGGCGGCTGCTGCATTACGATCTCGATGGCAAATATATTGACGAGGTGGTCACCGGCCTGGGCATGCCCACGTCGGCCGCCATCTTTGGCGACTATGTTTCCGTCCCCGACCTGCACGGCCGCGTGGTGATCCTCGACAAGAGCAACACGATCATCGCCGTGCTGGGGCACAACGCCGACCCCAAGACCCGCTCGAACTTCAACGTGCCGCAAGACAAGTGGATCGAAGGGATTTTTAATGGCACGCACGGCTCGTACTGGGACAAGGAAGGGAACCTGTACGTGCAGGATTGGAATGTTTCCGGCCGGCTGATGAAGCTGGTGAGGGTGAAGCCGTAGGGCCAATCATCATGAACGCTTCCGAACCGCAGCATTATGACCTGGTCGTGATTGGGGGCGGGCCGGCTGGCACGAGCGGCGCTAACGTGTCGGCCATCTTCGGCAAGCGCGTGGCGTTGGTGGAAAAATGCCCTACGATCGGCGGGGCGGGGATCAACACCGGCACCATCCCAAGCAAGACGCTGCGCGAAACGGCGATCGCCCTGTCCGGCTGGCGATCGCGCAAGCTGTTCGGCGTCGATCTTTCGCTTCGCCGCGAAGCAAGCATCGCGGATTTCATGCGGCACGAGCACCGCGTCTCGTCCACCGAGCGACGCCTCGTGGAGCATCAACTGGGCGCCAATCATGTGACGCGGTTCCGCGGCGCCGCGATGTTTGTCGACCCGCACACCATCCGCGTCTTGCAGCCCGACGGCGTTGAATTGCTGCTGCAGGCCGATACGGTGCTCGTGGCGACCGGCTCGTCCCCCGTCCGCCCGCCGGAGTTTCCCTTTGCGGACGAACGCGTCCACGACTCGGACGAACTGCTGCATTTGCAGCACCTGCCGCGGCGGTTGGCCATTGTCGGCGCGGGGGTGATCGGCAGCGAGTATGCCTGCACATTCGCCGCCATGGGAGTGGAGGTCCACCTGCTCGACGGCCGCGATGCGCTGATGCCGTTTCTCGATAGTGAAATCTCGCGGGCTCTGGCGGACGCGATGGCGAGCAACGGCATTCATTTTCATTGGAACGAGCGCGTGACGGCATGCGACGCTTCGGCGCCGGGGGACTTGCGGTTGACGCTGTCCTCGGGCGCGGAGATGTCGTGCGACGGGCTGCTGGTCTGCGCCGGCCGCGCCAGCAACACTGGCGACTTGAACCTGGCGGCCGCCGGAATCACGCTCGGCCAGCGCGGATTGATCCCCGTCGACGCTCATTTTTGCAGCCAGGTGCCGCACATTTACGCCGCGGGAGACGTAATCGGCCCGCCGGCGCTGGCTAGCACCAGCATGGAGCAGGCCCGCGTCGCCATGTGCCACGCGTATGGCATCACGTTGAAAAGCGATCTTGCGCCGCTGCTGCCGGTGGGGATCTACACCATCCCCGAGGCCAGCATGATCGGCGAGACGGAAGAATCGCTGAAGAAGTCGGGCGTCGCGTACGTGGTCGGGCGTGCCCGCTACGCGGATCTGCCGCGCGGCCAGATCATTGGCGATGACACCGGCTTTCTCAAGCTGCTGTTTCGCCACGACGATATGCGGTTGTTGGGCGTGCATATCTGCGGCGAGCATGCCACGGAAGTGGTGCATATCGGGTTGATGGCGATGCTGCTGGAAGCCGGCGCCGACGTGTTCAATCGCGCGTGCTTCAATTACCCAACGCTGGGGGATCTGTATAAGAACGCGACGTACGACGCGATCTTGCGGCGCCGCAAGCAGCAGGAAAGAAGTTCCGCCGAGAGTCACTGAGCAAGTTTGGCCTCTAGATTGTAGGTCAGGCCAGTGGCCAGCCCTTCCAAGGTGATATTTTTCTCTGACGGCCTCTAGGTTATTTAATATGCCCATTGGAGTTAAGGACCACGTCCAGGAGGGCGACCAGGATGGTCTTCGGCGAGTTGTTCGAGCGATTTTTGGAGGCGGCGCCAGCGTGTGTCATGCATCGCGCGTTGATGGAGAACATCTTCGCGCCGGAGAAGCTGGATGCCGTGTTTCACGGCGCGGCGGAAATCCAATACGAGCGGGAGTTGCTGTTTTCCACGGTCGTGGAGCTGACAAGCCAAGTGGTCTGCCGGCTTTCTCAGAGCACGCGGATGGCGTATTTGGCTCAACGCGAACGGATTGCCGTCTCGCTTCAGGCCATTTATGACAAGCTCAGCCATATCGAACTGGGGACCTCGCAGGCGCTCGTGCGATACACGGGTCAGCAGGCGAGCGAATTGATCGATCGCTGCAAAGGATTGCGTGCGCCGCTGCTGAAAGGCTACCGGATGCGGATTTTGGACGGCAATCATCTGGGAAAAACGAACCGCCGCCTGAAGGTGTTGCGGAACACGGCGGCGGGTGCCTTGCCCGGCCAATCCTTGGTCCTGCTCGATCCGCAGCGGATGGTGATCGACGAGGTGGTGCTTTGCGAAGACGGACATGCGCAGGAGCGAAGCGTGTTGGGGCAAGTCGTACCGCTGCTGGAGCGACGCGATTTGTTGATTGCCGACCGCAACTTCTGCACGCTCCCCTTCTTGTTTGGAATGCTGGATCGCCGAGCCTGCTTTATCGTTCGAGAACATCGGCGAATGCCCTGGAAATCGCTGGGAAAAGCCCGCTACGTGGGCCTCTGCGAGACGGGACGCGTCTACGAAGAACCGATCGAGTTGCGCGATCCACAGATCGGACGCACCACGCAGGTGCGGCGGATTACCATCCGCTTGAATTCTCCCACCCGCGACGACGATCAAGAAATTCATCTGCATACCAACCTCCCCGCCAAAGTCAGCTCGATCAAGGTGGCCGGTCTGTACCACAAACGCTGGACGCTGGAACAGGCCTTCAACGAACTGACGACGCACTTGCGTTGCGAGCTGAATACGCTGGGCTATCCCAAGGCGGCATTGTTTGCGTTTTGCGTGGCGGTGTGCAGTTACAACGCGCTAGCCGCGCTAAAAGGCGCATTGCGGGGCGTGCGGGGAGACGAGGCGATGGAAAAGGAAGTATCGAACTTTTATCTCACCAGCGAGATCCAAAGCGTCTATGGCGGAATGATGGTGGCCCTGCCACCGATCAAGTGGAGGCAGTTTCAGTCCCTCAACCCGGCGCAACTGGCGGGCCAATTGCTCCGTTGGACTCGCGCCATTGATTGGCATCGCTATCGGAAATATCCACGCGGACCTGAAAAACCAAAACGCAAACTCCCCAACGCCCAGTCCCAGCACGTCGCGACAAGCCAATTGCTCGAAAAGCAACGGCTACGAAAGAAACGAAAACAAACGGCCCCCGGTCCCGGCCCCTAAACCACCTTGGAAGGGCTGGCCTCTGGCCTGACCTACAATTCTTCAACGCGCGTACCACACTGCCAATCGTTCCAGATCTCCTTGCGACTCGATCAGGTTCAGCCCCATCCGGTACCGTGCGCCGGCAAGCGCAGGGTAGCCCTGCCCTCGGTCGAGGGCGCAGACGATGTTCGCCACGTCGGTTGCCGTTGGTTCGCGTCCCGCGGTTGCCCAGCGCAGCAGATATAATGCGATCGGGAAGGTCATGGCCAGGGCGCGGATGCTTTGCACGATCGACCAGCCGCCCCGGTTGGCCAAGGCGTATTGTCCTGACGCGGCCGACGTGGCGAGGTACCGCTCCAGCGGGCGCTGGATCTCGGGACGGACGAGCGCCGGATGGAGCGTGCCGAGCGGTTCGTTGAGCGTCGCGAAGCTGGCGGCCGGAAACGTGGGAGGCAGTTCCGGCAGCGTGCCGCGGCCGCGCACGATGCGCCAGGCGGTGCGCGCCACGTTGCCGCGCGCAAAGAAACCCTGCGGCGCGCGATAGTCGGGATGCAGCCGCACATATTCGGTCGCCGTCAGGCGAAAAAGCAGGCCGCCCAGGGAACTCGGCGGCTGGCGGTTGGCGAAGTACGGCGCCGCTTCCGCGACGACGCTCGTTTCGAGCAGCGAGACCAGCTCGGCGCTCTTGCGGTCGTCGAACGTGGCCACCTTCGACCGCTCCAACAACTTGGCCAGCAACAGTGCATGCACCACGCGCCGCACCGGCGGAAAACGCTCGTCGTTAAACAGCCGCCCGGCGGCCTCCATCACCCGCGTTGTCTGCCGCCAGGCGGGTTGCTCCAGCGTGGCGGCCGGCGGCAGCGAGACCTTCAGTTCTCCCTTGGCGAGGAGCCGCTCAATCTCCGGCAGATGCTCGGCCAATTGCCGCCCCGCATCGACGGCCGCCGTGGGACACGCGCGGCGGAGCGTGAGCACCGCGTCTTTGCCGTGCGGAATCACTTGCAGCGGAAACAGCCGGCAGACCAGCGGTTTCGCCTCCGCCCCAAACTTCTCGTGGATCCTGCAACGTCCCTCCGCAGTGAAGAAAACGCAGGTTCCGTCCGCCAGCTGGGCCAACCGGCGGCCCCCCGCCGCGCTCGCGTCGCGCACCAGGAAGGAGCGTCCGCCGATCTCCGGCTCATCCTCCCAGCGCTGGTCGCGAAGCTTTTGCAAGTCATCGTCGCTGAGCTGAATGATCGAACCTCGACAGCAAACCCCGCACGCCTGGCAATCCCAACGCTCCTCCGACGCAATGCGAATGACGGGGA
>JAIOQB010000191.1 GCA_021413585.1 Planctomycetia bacterium | reverse complement strand
AGGGCACGCTCAAGATCGGCGCCGACGCCGACGTAACGATCATCGACCCCAAAACCCGCTGGATCGTCGACCCCACGCGGTTCAAGAGCAAGAGCGTGAACACGCCGTTTGGCGGGGAAGAGCTGACCGGGCGGGCGGAGACGGTGATCGTGGGGGGGCGGATTAAGTATCAGCTGGAGGGGGCGGGGGTGTAGGAATGGTTCCGCTGCCCTAAGAAAGAAGATAAACCACCTTTCAGGCTCTCTTTTAGCGAGGCACGCCATGCGTCGCACCAAATTCGCATTTGCATTTCTGACCGTGGCATTGACCACATTGGCGATGGGAGCCGATGCGCCGTCGCCAGTCGTTAATGCTGAGAACGTGTGGACATTCTATCGTGAATTCAAACCGACCACGAAAGAGCCGCTAGTTGTACTACCGTTCTATTCGAGTGTTGGGTGCATATCGACCTTCTACTCGTCAATACCCAGTTCGCATGCAGGCTTGATACGCATTTATTCAAACCCCGTTGGTGAGAAGCGATTGGCGGGTGAGACGAAAGGGCCATTTCCGGTTGGTTCGGTGATCGTTAAGGAAAAACTCACACAAGAAAACAAGGCGGTTGGCATCGGCGGAATGATCAAACGTGCGCCTGGTTACGATGCCGACAATGGCGACTGGGAATACTTCTACGTGGACAAAGAGGCCGCTTTCTCCACTGGAAAAATGACGCATTGCATGAACTGCCACGCCCAATCCAAGGACAACGACTACGTTGCCGCTGTGCGGAACATCGCAAAACCAGTATCCAACGGTGTAAATCCGAAGTGAATGCGTGCTCGCCGCGCAGGCCGTTTTTCTTTTGTGCTTTTTGTGCGGATTCGTGGCCACTAGAATGACGGGCGGTTTTCTGGCCACGAAACCGCGCAAAAAAACACAAAAGCGGATAGTACCCATCACGCTCCGCGTGATGCCCGAACCAGGCTTCCATCGCACCGAGGCGTTATCCGCAGCCTCACGCGGAGCGTGAGGGGTACTTTGGTGGCGGCCTTACGGCCGCGATATGACTCTGTGGTTCAAAACAAATTCCATTTGATGCGCCAGGTGCCATTGCTGGATTGTCCAGCAGTGGGAAGCACGGCTTGAACAAGGTTCGCGCTCCCTGCCCAAGGTGCCGCACATGGACTCGCGGGAAAATCCTTACGCCGCGCCCGCCGCGGACGCGCCGCACGATCAGTCCATCCACGACTTGCCGGGCGCGCGGGTGCGTCTGTCGGACGAGGACGCTCAGCGGGCCGACGACTTGCTTACGCGCCGCTGGTGCATTGGCTACGAGACCATGGTTCGGACCATGGGCTGGTTGTATTTCATGGTGGGATGTCTGGCGCTGCTGGGGTTTGTCGGTTGGCAAGCGAAAGCCGTTATGACGGGCCGCTTCGACGTGGTGACGACGGTCATGGGACTTCTCGTCGCCGCGGTGGCCGCGGCGTGGTATCTTTTGTTGAGCTACGGGCTGCGTGACCTCCGCTGGGGACCGATGGCCTTGCTCGCCATCTTGTCCGGATTGGATATCACGGCGGCGATCGTGCTGGCGGTGCTCCATCGCGACGCGATCATCCTCGCTTACTTGCCGTACGATGTGATGGTGCTGTGCCTGGTCGCCAGCACGAAAACTCGTCTGGTGTTTTCCACTCGGTATAAACAGATCCGGCGGGAGACACCGGAGGTGCGCTGCCCACCGGGGCCGATCGTGCTGGTGCTGCTGATCGCCGCGGCGTCGATTGCCGGTCCGGTGGTGTTGACGCTTCTGTATCGAACGAATGCGGCGGCAGCGTGGCCACTAAAATGACGACCGGATTATTGGCGACGAAACCGCGCAACAGACACAAAGGCGGATAGTACCCATCACGCCCCGCGTGATGCCAAAAAACGGCTTCCATCGTGGTGAAACTTTTTCCGTAGCCTCACGCGGAGCGTGAGGGGTACTTTGGGGCGCTATGGTTCAACACAATCTCCACCGCATGCGTCCACCTTGCTGGCTAACCGCCGCCATTTTGCTCGTCGCCTGCACCGGCTGTTCGCTGCCGCCGATTGCCCAGGGGACGAAGCGGCGGGTGAAGACGGCGGATATCGTGGGGCGGTGGGAGTATCAGGTCGAGGATGGGGGGACGACGGTCGCGCTCGACTTTCGCGACGATGGCTCGTTTGTCCAGGCGTTCAATCCCGCCAACGGGCGGGCGGCGCATACCGGGCGGTGGCATTTGGTGAAAAACGCTCTGGCGTTGGCGACCGTCTTGATGCAGGATGGAACCCCGCACGAGGTCACGTGGCGGATCGTCGACGGGGATGATGAATCGTTCACGATTCGTGCTATGGGGGTGCCCAGGGCTGATCCGTCAAACACGGCCCGCGAAGTGGACTGCGTCAAGGTTTTGAAAAAGCAGAAATGAAACCGCGAATGTGAGCGGATTGGCGCCACTGCTGGCTTGTCCAGCAATGCATTTCGGCATTTCTTTACGGTCCGAATGACGAGCGAGGATCGACCATGGCATCCACCAAACATAGCGATCAGGGAATACGGCAATTGAAAACCTTTTACGTGCCCGTCATTGCGACTGCACTCGGGGCCTTTCTATTGTGCTCGGTGGCGGACGCAGGGCATTTCTATTCGATCCCTGTGTCAAAAGAGAGCAAGAAAGCACAGGAACTTGGCTTTTCCATCAAACTTACTCCGAACGGCCAGCAAAGTGGATTGGAAGGGACAACGACGTTTGCATTTCGTGCCCCCATGAACCTCCAATTCCACGGATTGTTCAGGGCGATTTTACAAATCAAGGATGGAGAGAAACTCGTCGCACGAATCCCCCTGGAACTGATCAAGGAGAAATCGGGAGAGTTTACCTGCCATTTTCAACTTGACACCAAGATTGCAACGAAGAGCACCTTGCAACTTGTTTGCCAGAACGGGGATTTGCTTTCGGGGGTGGTCTACGAAGTTGACCTATCGTCCTACTTAGAAGATCCGAAGGAAAAGTAGCTTGCGCATTGGGTGCCACTGCTGGCTTGCCCAGCAGTGCCGGAGCTTGGCCTCTTCATAGCCGTGGCCGTGCCGAGAATCTTTGTTACTTCGCCGCTGAATACACGGTTGGCCACCGCGGCCCCACTCAGAAACCCTGAACTTGCCCAGTGGAGAGATTCACACAGTTCAACTGCTAAGAAGTAGCCAAAAGAAGCACTGCTGGGCAAGCCAGCAGTGGCACCCACGAGCAAAACGCACTTCTCGACTTTGCCCACTGGCCCACTCATGCCCTCCATCCTCATCGACGGCTACAACCTGCTGCACGCCTCGGGTGTGCTGCCGCCCGGGCGGGGGCCGGGGTCGTTGGAGCGGGCGCGGGAGGCGTTGCTGCGGTTTCTCGCCGCGTCGCTTTCGGACGATCAGCGCAGCCGGACGACGATTGTCTTCGACGCGGCCGAGGCGCCGTACAACTTGCCCCGGGTGCTGGACCACGACGGCATGACGGTTCGCTTCGCCCCGCGCGATCGGAAGGCGGACGACGTGATCGAGGATTTGATCCTCGCAGATTCGGCGCCCAAGCGGCTGACCGTCGTCTCCAGCGACCACCGCATCCAGCGGGCCGCCAACCGCCGCCGTGCCCGCGCGGTCGATAGCGACGTGTGGTGCGCGGAGTTGGTTCGCCTGCGGGCGGAGTCCACTGAGGCCGCCGCCGGGACGGCGAAGCCGGAGGGGCCGTACACGGCGGGAGAGGTGGCAAAATGGCTGCGCGTGTTTGGCGTGACGGACGCGGTGGGGGAGGAAGTGGTAAAAGACGACGCGTTAAAAGACGATGCGGCGCGGGAGCGTAAAAAAGAATTGCCGCCGGAGCCGGAGCAGCGCGCTCCGCTGCGCGTCGCGGCCAAACGGGAGCCTGATACTTCAGAACTGCGGCGACCGGAAGAGGCGCCGCCGGATCGGAGCGGGACAGTGTACAATCCGTTTCCGCCGGGATACGTGGAGGATTTGGATGAGGAGCACCTTGAGGGGCCGTAGCAATGACGAATGTCTAAGCACGAATGACGAAAGAATGACGAAGCACGAAATCCCAAAGGCCGTTCGTCATTAGGCATTCGTGCTTCCTTCGTCATTCGTGCTTAGACATTAGACATTCCCTTCCCCCTTGTGTCCGCCCTCACCCGGATGGTATCAGAAAGCAATCCCCGCCCCGCCTTGCGCCCCGCCCGCCCTGCCGTCCGTTCAGCTAACTGAGGAGCCCTCATGTCTTCCATGCCCCACTCACTTCCCGGCCGGCGGCTGACTGGCACGCAATGGGCCATCTGCATCGTGGCGGCGATTGGGTTTGCGTTCGACACGTACGAGCTGCTGATGCTGCCGCTGGTAATCAAGCCGGCGCTGTTGGAATTGTCGGCGGGGAAATTCCTGCCGGTGAGCGATGGGTTTAAGCATTGGGCCTCGCTCTTGTTTTACGTGCCGGCGGTGTGCGGCGGGATTTTCGGCCTGCTGGGGGGCTACCTGACCGACTGGTTCGGCCGCCGCCGCGTGCTCACCTGGAGCATCCTGATGTACGCCGGCTCGGCGTTCTTGGCTGGGTTCAGCACGTCGCTGGAGATGCTGCTCGTGCTGCGGTGCTTTACGTTTGTCGGCGTGTGCGTGGAGTTTGTCGCCGCCACCGCCGCTGATTGTGATCCGCCCTTGGCTGCCGGAATCGCCCAAGTGGCTCGCGCAGCGCATGGCCGGCACGCTGCGGCGGCCGAGCATTTTGGAATTGTTCTCGCCGGCGCTGCGACGCACGACGATCGTGTCGACGATCATGGTGGCGGCCGTTTACGGCGCGGCGTTCGGAGCGATTCAGATGATCCCGCAGTTGATGGCGGGCGTGCCGCAGGTGAAGCAGAACGTGGGCAAAGCAATCGCCGCGGCCAAGAAGACGCCGGAGTGGCAAGCGAAAGTGGCCAAAGCGGCCAAGCCGGAGGACCTGAAGAAACTGGAGGGCCTGCTGGCCAAGCAAACCGGCGCGCCGATCGAGCAGGCTGCGGTGGCCAGCATGTCGAAGGTGCAGGAACTGGGCGGCCTGGCTGGGCGTGTGTTGCTGGCCGTGCTGGCGGTGTACGTGGTGAGCCGGCAGCGGCTGATTCGGATCTTTCAAATACCCGCCCTGTTGGTGATGCCGGTGGTGTTTGGATGGTGCGCGGTGACGGATTTGCACTATCTCTATGTGGGCATCTTCTTCGCAGGCTTGCTCACGGTGGGGCAATTCAGCTTTTGGGGAAATTACTTGCCGCGGGTTTATCCGGTGCATTTGCGGGGCACGGGGGAGAGCTTTGCGGCGAACGTCGGCGGGCGATTGATCGGCACGTCGTTCTTCGCGGTGACGCAATGGCTGGCGCCGATGCTGCCGGTGAAGGGGCCGGTCGCGCCGGAGCATAAGCTG
>JAIOQB010000188.1 GCA_021413585.1 Planctomycetia bacterium | reverse complement strand
ACAGGGTATCATGGCGGCTCGGACGGAACTGGCCCGGGCAGATTATTGATCTCGCGATTCAGGAGGATTCCATCGATGTCCAACTTCGTCAAACTGTCCACGAGCGCAAGCAGAGCCGCGATTCTCGTTTTCGCTACGGCTTCAGCAATGTTCTCCCTTTCGGCCAGTCGTATCCAAGCAGATCCGCCGGCGCCCGCGAAAGTGGCGAAACCGAAAGCGGCCGAACCGAAAGCTGCCCCCGCGCCTGAAACAAAGAAATCAACCGGCGAAAAACCCGCCACAGACAAAGACAAGGCGGCCGGCAATGCCACTGCCTCTAAAGCCGAATTCGAGCGGCAACTGACGCAATGGAAGGGCCTGTTGCAACAATTGCAAGCGCTGCGAAATCAGTTTGGCGCCGCCACGCCAGCCGACCGATTGAAGTTGCTCAAGGATTATCAAAAGCTGCTCGGAGAAGGAGAGGCTCTGCTCCCCAAGGTCACAACCGCCGCGGAAAACGCGTTTGTCGCGCAGCCCGAGGGGAATGTGGAGATCGTGCGCTTTCTAACCAGTGTCGCCCGCGACGCGAACGAGCGCGACGATTACGAGGTTGCCGCCCGAATTGCCAAGTTGCTGGTGGAACACGGCGCCAACGACCCGCCGCTTTTGGAGATCGCCGCGGTGGCCTGCTTCAACAGCAATGATTTCGAGGGTGCGGAAAAATATCTGGCCGCGGCGTCGGCCGCGGGGCCGCTATCTCCCGCCGCGAAGCAAGCGGCGTCACAGTTGGCCGGCGCCCAAAAGGCGTGGGCGGCCGAAACGAAAATCCGGGCCGCCGAAGCCAAGGCCGACGATCTGCCGCGCGTCAAGTTTCACACCAACCAGGGCGACGTCGTGCTGGAATTGTTTGAGAACGAGGCCCCGAAGACCGTCGCCAATTTTGTCAACCTGGTCGACAAAGGCTATTACAACGGACTGACGTTTCACCGAGTGATCCAGGGCTTCATGGCTCAGGGGGGCTGCCCCAAAGGAGATGGCACCGGCGGCCCCGGCTACAACATCCCCGACGAGCAAGCCGCGCCCAACGCTCGCAAACATTTCCGCGGCAGCATCAGCATGGCCAACACCGGCCGCCCCGACACGGGCGGGTCGCAATTCTTTCTGACATTTGTGCCCACCACATTCCTCGACGGCCGCCACGCGGTGTTCGGGCGCGTGATCGAAGGAACGGATGTCTTGGCCAAAATCCACAAGCGCAATCCCGACTCGCCACAAGCAAAGCCCGGAGACAAGATCATCACCGCCACGGTGGTGCGCAAGCGCGATCACAAATACGAACCGGAGAAACTGCCGGAGAGTAAGTAGGCTCACACCGCACGACTGAGTCGCAACTAAGCTATTACCCACGAACGCTATCACGAAAACGCGAAAGTGCTAAAACGCGAAAAAACCATTCGCGGAAGTACAAACGCTTCGGCCAACACTGTCTTCATTTTCGTGCTTTCGCTCTTTCGCGTTTTCGCGGTCCGTTCTCCTGCAGCGCCTATGTGCAAACACCGCGCATTATGCTGAAGCATTCCCACTAAGCGAATTGGCCCCGCACTGATGGCTGCCGGCCGCCTCATAAGTATGGGCTTATATCGCTCCCCGTTCTCCTCTCGCCACCCTGCCCACAACGCAGTACGCGCCAACTCCATTTTTAGCAAACATGGGCAAGGCAAGAAATAACATAAATCGTTATGTATCAATAGCTTAATGTATTCCAAAATACGCAACTCGCCCTGCGCCGACTGGGTGGCCAAGGCCTCAAAAACCCTGAAATCCACTGCTAGCAGGTGCTTGACGCTATGAAAATTGACCGTTACCCTACTATGTTTGACTCGAATCCTGCTGCATCACTATATTCGCATTACTCATTCTGCCCCTCGTCAGGCCATGCACCTCAAGTCGCTCAAGGTGTTTTGCGATGTCGTCAGTCGCCGCAGCTTTTCGCGCGCGGCGGATGAGAACGGCATTTCCCAGTCGGGCGCCAGCCAGGTGGTGCATCACCTCGAAGAACATCTGGGTGTGAAGTTGCTCGACCGGTCGAAGCGGCCGTTCCTGCTGACCAGCGAAGGGGAAGTGTTTTACGACGGCTGCCGTAAGCTGGTGGAAAAGTACTTCACGCTCGAAGACGAGGTTCGCACGCTGCACTCCGAAGTCGCCGGCCGCGTGCGCGTGGCATCGATTTACTCCGTCGGCCTGCACTTGATGGACCGCTACCTGCAAGAGTTCCTCACGCGCTATCCGAAGGCGAACGTGCGGCTGGAGTATCTCCATCCACATCGCGTCTATGAAGCAATCGACGCCGATCAGGCGGACATTGGCCTGGTCAGCTACCCAAAATCATCGCGGCTGCTCAAGGCGATCCCCTGGCGCGACGAGCCGATGGCCCTGGTCTGCGCCCCGCAACACCGGTTTGCACATCGCGACCGCCTGACGCTGGAAGAACTGGCCGGCGAACGCGTCGTCGGCTTCGACGACGGACTGACGATTCGCCGCGAGATCGATCGAGTCTTGACTCAGCACGACGTGGAAGTGCAGGTGGTCATGGAGTTCGATAATATCGAAACGATCAAGCGGGCAATCGAAATCAACGCGGGAGTGAGTCTGTTGCCCGCGCCGACCGTTTTGCGCGAGGTGGAAGTCGGCACGTTGTGCGCCGTTCCGCTCGTGGGGAACGAACTGATCCGCCCGCTGGGAATCATTCATCGCCGGGGGAAGAACCTGGGGACGACCGTGCGGCGGTTCATTGAGATGCTGCAGCGCGTGGGGCGCGACGTACCGCAAGCGGCCCACAACGGAGCGCCGCTCGCCGCGCAGACCTCGTTGGAAGGAATGTCCCCTCCTGTCGAGTTGCGGCACTCGATGAATGCCGCCGACTGAAACGGATTTCGGATCACCTAGTCGCTGGAAATTGCGCGGCGCAATCAACGCAAATATCGAACAAGAGAATCAATCAAATGGATAGGGCGTGGGCGGGTTGGAGAGACGACGATGGACAATGAACAGCGGCAAAATCTGGGGCAACAGCCCGGCAAGGTCGGCTTGTACGATCCGGCCCACGAGCACGACTCGTGCGGCGTGGGCTTCGTCGCGCACCTCAAGGGGCAGCGCAGCCACCAGATCCTGCTCGACGCTTCCAATATCGCCGTACATATGAGCCACCGGGGAGCCTGCGGCTGCGAAGCCAACACCGGTGACGGCGCGGGTATTCTCACCGCCCTACCGCACGAGTTTTTGGCCAAAGTGGCCCGACGCGACCTGAATGTGGAATTGCCGCCGCCGGGCCGCTTTGCGGCGGGCCTGGTCTTTTTGCCTCGCATTGAAGCCGAGCGGAAGAAGTGCAAGCAACTCGTCGAGCAATTGATCGCGGCCGAAGGGCAGAAAACCGTCGGCTGGCGCAGCGTTCCCACCGACGCGGACAAGGCCGACATCGGCCCCTCCGCCCGAGCGACCGAACCGGTCATCGAGCAACTATTCGTCGCCGCGGGTGAAGGATTTTCCGGCGACGCCTTCGAGCGCAAGCTGTACCTGATTCGCAAGCAGGCCAGCCACCGGCTGCGCACGGACGCAACGCTTAAAGAGCGGAAGATGTTTTACATCTGCACGCTTTCCACGAAGGTGATCGTCTACAAGGGGCAACTCATGCCCGCCCAGGTCATGCCGTATTATCCTGACCTGTCCGACCCGGACTACATGTCGCACCTGGCGATGATCCATTCGCGGTTCTCGACGAACACGTTCCCCAGCTGGGACCGGGCGCAGCCGAACCGGTTCATGAGCCACAACGGCGAAATCAACACGGTGCGCGGCAACATCAATTGGATGAAAGCCCGTGAAGGAGTCGCCCAAAGCGAAGAATACGGCGCTGACATTGCCAAGCTGTTTCCCGTGGTCGAGCCCGATTGCAGCGACTCGGGAACGTTTGACAACGTACTCGAATTTCTGGTGATGAACGGCCGCTCGCTGCAGGAAGCGGTCATGATGATGATCCCCGAGGCGTGGCAGAATCATGAATCGATGTCCGCCTCGAAGCGGGCATTTTACGAATACCATTCGGCGCTGATGGAACCCTGGGACGGCCCCGCCTCCATCGTCTTCACCGACGGGCATTGCATCGGCGCCGTGCTGGATCGCAACGGTCTGCGGCCGTCGCGCTACTACCTGACGCACGACGACAAAGTCATCATGGCCAGCGAGGTGGGCGTGCTTCGCGTTGACCCCAAGAACGTCAAGGCCAAGGGACGACTTCAGCCGGGCCGGATGTTCCTTGTCGACTTCGAGCAAGGCCGGCTGGTGCCCGATGAAGAATTGAAGCACGACTTCGCCAGCCGCCGTCCCTACGGCGATTGGCTTTCCAAGCAGCGGATCGAATTGAAAGAGCTCGAGCCGAACCGCGAGCCGCACGGCTTCTATCCAGACTCGCTGCTCGCCCGCTTGCAATCGTTCGGCTACACCACCGAGACGATGCACTTCATGCTGCTGCCGATGGTCCGCGAATTACGCGACCCGGTCGGCTCGATGGGCAACGACTCGGCCCTGGCCTGCCTGAGCGACAAGCCGCGGATGTTGTACGACTATTTCCGGCAATTGTTTGCCCAAGTGACCAATCCGCCGATCGATTCGATCCGCGAAGAAGTGGTGATGTCGCTGGAGTGCTACATCGGCCCCGAGCAGAACTTGCTGGAAACCACCGAAGAGCACGTTAGCCGGTTGCTCGTCCCCACGCCGATCCTTTCCAACGAGCAGCTTTCGGCGCTGGAGCACATGGACCATCGGGGGTGGCGGTCGCGCACCATTGATATCACGTTCCCGCGTGGCGACGGCGCCGCCGGGCTGACGGACGCCATTGACCGGATGTGCGCCGAGGCGGAGCAGGCGATCGACGACGGATATTCGCTGGTGGTGCTCACCGACCGGGCGGTCGGCCCGCAGCGCGTGGCGGTCAGCGCCTTGCTGGCCACCGGCGCGGTGCATCATCACCTGGTGCGGCGGGCCAAGCGAACTCGCATCGGCATCGTCGTGGAAACCGGCGAAGCCCGCGAGGTGCATCATCATTGCCTGCTGGTCGGCTACGGCGCCGACGCGATCAATCCCTACCTGGCCTTCGAGGCGCTGTGGCAATCGCAGCGCGACGGCCTGCTCGACGCCGAAGAATACAGCGACGACAAGATCGTCTCCGCATATCGCAAGGCAGTCTCCAAGGGGATGCTTAAGGTGATGGCCAAGATGGGCATCTCCACCTTGCAGAGCTACAAGGGTGCCCAAATCTTCGAGGCCGTCGGCCTGCAAGACGAATTGATCAATCGCTGCTTTGGCGGCACGGCCAGTCGCATCCAGGGAGTCGGCTTCGACGTGCTGGCGGCGGAAACGCTGCGCCGCCACGAGCTGGGTTATCCAAACGAGCCGCAGCGGCGGCTGCCGCTGCTTCCCAACCCGGGCGAGTTCCATTGGCGGGCCGACGGCGAGCGCCACATGTGGGATCCGCAGGCTATTTCAGACATCCAAATCGCCGCCCGCAACAACGATGAATCGGCCTACTGGCGGTTCTCGGCGCATGCGAATAACGATGCCCGCACGCGCTGCTCGCTCAAAGGTCTGCTGACGTTCAAAGAAGCGGGCGCCGGGCCACCTGTGCCGCTGGAAGAAGTCGAGCCCGCCAAGAACATCGTGCGCCGGTTCTGCACCGGGGCAATGAGTTTTGGCTCGATCTCGGCCGAAGCGCACGAGACGTTGGCCGTGGCCATGAATCGCTTAGGGGGCAAGAGCAACACGGGCGAAGGGGGCGAAGACCCAGAGCGATTCATCACACTGGCCAACGGCGATTCCAAGCGCTCTGCGATCAAGCAAGTCGCCTCTGGCCGATTTGGCGTGACGATCTGGTATCTGGCGAATGCCGACGAGCTGCAAATCAAGATCGCCCAAGGTGCCAAGCCGGGCGAAGGGGGCGAACTCCCGGGCCGCAAGGTCGATTCCTACATCGCGCGGATTCGCTACTCGACCCCTGGCGTAGGCCTGATTAGCCCACCGCCGCATCACGATATTTATTCGATTGAAGACCTGGCCCAATTGATTCACGATTTGAAGAACGCCAATCCTTCCGCGCGGGTCAGCGTCAAGCTGGTCTCCGAAGTCGGCGTGGGCACGATCGCGGCCGGCGTGGCCAAGGGGCATGCCGATCACATTCTGATCTCCGGCGACGGCGGCGGCACCGGGGCCTCGCCGCTGACCAGCATCAAGCACGCCGGGCTTCCGTGGGAATTGGGCATTGCCGAAACGCACCAGACACTGGTGCTCAATGATCTGCGCAGCCGCGTCGTATTGCAGACGGACGGCGGGTTGAAGACGGGGCGCGACGTGGTGATCGCGGCACTGCTGGGGGCCGAGGAGTTCGGGTTCAGCACGGCGCCGCTGGTAACGCTCGGCTGCATCATGATGCGCAAGTGCCACCTGAACACCTGCCCGGTGGGCGTTGCCACGCAGGATCCCAAGCTGCGCAAGAAGTTCGCCGGCCAGCCGGAGCATGTGATCAATTACCTGTTCATGGTTGCGGAAGAGGCGCGGCAGGTAATGGCCAAGCTCGGCTTCCGCAAGATCGACGACATGATCGGCCGGGCCGACGTGTTGGAAACCAACAAGGCGATCCATCATTGGAAGTCCGATGGTCTCGATTTGACTCGCCTGCTCGCGCCCGCCACCAAGCCTCATCCGGGCGTGCAGGTACGCTGCATGATCAAGCAAGACCACGGTCTCGATCTGGCGCTCGACAATACGACGCTGCTGAAGCTGGCTGAGCCGGCGCTCGAAAAGGGGGATCACGTCTACCACGAGTTGCCAATCATCAACACGAACCGCACCGTCGGCACGATCCTGAGCCACAACGTGGCCCGCCGCTGGGGGGAAGTCTGCCTGCCCGATGGCACGATCCACTTCAAGTTCAACGGCTCGGCCGGACAGAGCTTTGGCGCGTTCCTGGCGCGCGGCATCACGCTGGAGTTGGAGGGGGACTCGAACGATTACGTCGGCAAGGGACTGTCCGGCGGCCGGATCGTGGTCTACCCGCCGCGTGAAAGCACGTTTTTGCCTGAGGAAAACATTCTGGTCGGCAACGTCGTTCTGTACGGCGCCACCAGCGGCACGGCGTTTTTCCGCGGCCGGGCGGCAGAGCGCTTCTGCGTGCGTAACAGCGGCGCCCATGCTGTGATTGAAGGCGTCGGCGACCATGGCTGCGAATACATGACCGGCGGCCGCGTGGTCATTCTCGGTCCCACCGGCAGAAACTTTGCCGCTGGGATGAGCGGCGGCATCGCCTACATTCACGACCCAGACAATCGGTTGCTGGAGAACTGCAACCTGGGGACCGTCGAGCTGGAGCGCCTGGTGGCGGTCGACGAAATCGCCGATGTGCGGACCCTGGTGCAGCAACACTTTGACTACACGGGCTCCACCGTGGCGGAGAGAATTCTGAAACGATGGGAAGGGGCATTAGCGGAGTTCGTGAAAGTCATGCCCACGGACTACAAGCGTGTGCTCCAGGAACGGATGCAGCACGACGAGGAAATCGAGGCGTCGGTTCACGATCAAGCGAGAGACGACGAAGAGGTGTTGGCGCCGGGCGAGCCGCCGGGGGCTCACGTTTAGTAACAGAATCTTTTGTGGCTGAGTAAGCAACTCAACAACCATTTGGTACGCTGCGCGTACCCTACAGGCGAAACAGGCGGGAGTATTTGGAATGGGTAAGCCTACGGGCTTTATGGAGTTTCAGCGGAAGACGGTAGGCTATCGCCCCGTGCTGGAACGGATTGGCGACTACGGCGAGATTTTCTCCGCGCCGCAGGAGGAACTGCTGCGCATCCAGGGTGCCCGCTGCATGGACTGCGGCGTGCCGTTTTGCCAGTCGGACTCAGGCTGCCCGATCGACAACTTGATTCCGGAGTGGAACGATCTGGTCTATCAAGGCCGCTGGCGCGAAGCGCTCGATCGCCTGCACCGCACGAACAATTTTCCAGAGTTCACCGGCCGCACCTGCCCTGCCCCGTGCGAAGGGGCCTGCGTGCTGGGGATCACCGATCCGGCGGTCACGATCAAGAACATCGAAAACGCGATCATCGACCGCGGCTTTGCGGAAGGGTGGATCACGCCGCGGCTGCCAGCGCAGCGCACGGGCAAGCGCGTGGTAATTGTCGGCAGCGGCCCTTCGGGGCTGGCGGCGGCGGACCAGCTCAATCGAGCGGGGCACGAAGTGACCGTGTACGAACGGGCCGACCGCATCGGCGGGTTGCTGATGTACGGCATCCCGAACATGAAGCTCGATAAGCAAGTCGTCCAGCGGCGGCTCGACCTGATGGCGGCCGAAGGAGTGCGGTTTGTCACCAATGCCGACGTTGGCCGCACCGTCGATGCCAAGCAGTTAATGGCCGATAACGATGCCCTGCTGCTTGCCACCGGTGCCACGAAGCCCCGCGATCTGCCCATCCCCGGGCGGGATCTCAAGGGGATTCATTATGCCATGCAATTCCTCACGGCGAACACCAAGAGCCTGCTGGATAGCGGACTGACCAACGGCGATTTTATTTCGGCACGCGACAAGGACGTGATCGTCATCGGCGGCGGTGACACGGGGACCGACTGCATCGGCACGTCGATCCGCCACGGCTGCCGCGGCCTGGTCAATTTTGAGTTGCTGCCGCAGCCCCCGCGCGAGCGGGCGGCCGACAACCCTTGGCCCCAATGGCCCAAGATCCTGCGCAGCGACTATGGCCACGAGGAAATCGCCGCCAAGTTCGGCCAGGACCCGCGGACCTACGCGATCCTGAGCAAGGAGTTCCTCGGCGACGACAAAGGCCACGTCCGCGGCATACGAACCGTGCACGTCGAGTGGAAAGTGGTCGACGGCAAGTTCAAGATGGACGAAGTGCCCGGCAGCGAGCAGGAGTGGAAGGCCAACCTGGTGCTGCTGGCGATGGGCTTCCTCGGCCCCGAGCATTACCTGGCCGAGTCGCTGGGGGTGGCCGTTGATCCCCGCACGAACTATCAGGCCGAGCATGGCCGGTTTACCACCAGCCTCCCCGGCGTATTCGCCGCCGGCGACTGCCGCCGCGGGCAATCGCTGGTCGTGTGGGCCATCAACGAAGGACGCGGCGCCGCCCGGGCGGTGGACGAGTTCCTGATGGGGCACAGCAGTTTGCCGGCCCCGGGGACTTCACAGGGAGCGGCGATTGGGTAGCGGCTGAACATTGCGACCGAGCGGGTGCCTGCGGCATCGCCCCAGCCACCTGGCGACAAACATGCACTGCCCCAGTGCTATCGCCGCAGCGCTTTGCGGAGCGAGTTGATCAGACTGGCATATAGAATCAAATCCACGAGTGTCACGACGCTCAAAGCCTGCACAAATACCTGCGGATGCCCTGAAAAAAGGCCCGATACGGCCATCGCATTCAATCCAACCGAGGCGAAAGCGATTCCGGCCGCGACAACGAGGACGGCGACCGCCCGGCGCGCCAGGTCAGGCCGCTCGATGAACAGTGCCAGTTGGCGCAGCGAGAGGACAAAGGCGACGAGCCCTCCAAGCAGGAAAGAGAAATAGTTGCCGCTTTCAGGGGAATGCATGCTCGCCAAATATTTCGTCGCAGCCATCGCGAGCGATAGTGCCATCAGCACCACGGTGGTAGTGACCAGCGGTTTAGCGCCCGACGCCGCAGGGACATCAAGGCACATCGAGGGCCCAATCACTTGCAGCACATACCCGGTGCCTAGTAGGCATAGAGCTGGGTCCAAGTGGATTACCATGCCTAGAGCCCGAAGAGGTATTACGATGTATACGGCCATCCCCAACAACATCGCGCAGATGCCGATCAAAATTAGCCATAAACCCAACCGCGCGCGGCGCAATTCAGGCGAGTTTTTGCTCAGCCACTCCGCTCCGGGCGATACCGGAGCAACGACCTCCGGCACGACCGTCGGATTTGTGAATTCCGCCATTTGATTGATCCCCTAGGCGCACTGAACTGCACTTGCTGCGCTGACGGGCATTATAGTGCCCACGCGCTGCACAACAAACTCGACGGCCGATCATTGTAGTGAATAGTGAATTGCCGCCACTCCGCGGCAAACAAGCACTGCCCCAGTGCTACGGCCGCAATTCCTTGCGTAGCGAGTTGATCAGGTTCGCATAGAGAATAAAGTTGACGAGTGCCGCCAGCGCCAACACCGGCGCCAGGTATCCGACGTAGGGCGGCAGAAGAATGCCGGAAAACGGCGCGGCGACTAATCCTATGAAGGCCAACGTGATCACGACCGCGACCACCAGCACCGTGATCGCGCGCCCTGCCAACTTCGGGCGCTCAATAAACAAGGCCAGCTTGCGCAGGAACAGCACAAACAGCACGGCGGAAAGCAAGTAGCCGCCACCGCCGACGAAGCTCGCGATGGGACCGGCGTCCACGAACGTCAATCCGTACGGGACCAGCGACAGCATCATCAATGCCACCGATGTAATGATCAGCGGCTTGGCTCCGGATTCGCTGGGCACCGCCAGACAGAAAAACGGCCCGATAGTCTGCAGCAGATAGCCGACGATGATCATACCCATTAACGCCAGCCCAAACAGTGCCGGCATCCTTCCGCCAAGCCGGCCGAGACCGCCCGCAAATAGCACGATCCCAACCAAGCAAATGGCTGCCAGCAGCACCAGGCAAATCCCCGCGTAAACCAGCAGCAGCCCCAAACCCACGCGCCGCAGCTCGGGTGACGCCTTCCCCACCCATTCCGCACCGACGGAAATGGGCGGCGCGATCGCGGGGGAGGCAAATGGATTGTTGGGATCGCTCATTTCTTTATTCCTTAGGCGCGATGAAATGCTGCTAACTGCGGTGGTCGGCATTATAATGGCCCGGCCCATGACGGCAACAACGCCGCTGCGGCGATGTGGGCGCTATTTAAAACAACGGTTTGAACTCTACAACAGGCAATGGCATCCATGGTTTGGCAATTTGTTCGAGCAGCGTTTTTGATTACCACGTTGGCGTGCGCCACAGGGCCGGCCTATGCCGATGGACCCGTAGTTTGCGCTGTCGCGACTTCGTGGGGCAAAATCACGGCCACGCCAACTGCCAGCCGATATGTCGCGAGCGTGGACCGATGGCCCGAAAAAGGGGGCCTGCCGCTCCTCATCCCCTTCGCCAATATCACCCGCGCGGTGCTGGTGCCGACGAATGCCGCGATGGAGGATGCGGACTTGATTCCGTTGACCGTGCGCTACAACACGGACGCAACTCAGATTTCCATTCTGCCTCCGAGCGACAACAAGCCGCATTCGAGGGAGGCACGCATTCGGTTGGAAACCGCGGAAAAATCCGAGCAGATGCCGGACGGCCGCATCACGCTGACCGCGTTGGACGCCAAGGTCCACGGCTTGCGCGCCAAGTTGGAAACGCACCCCGGCAACCACCGGATCGGTTTCTGGTCCGACCCCAACGAGTTCGTGACCTGGAATTACACCGCCACGCGCCCTGGCCGCTACGAAGTCTATCTGACGTATTCCACCGCCTCGGAAGACGGCACGCAGGTTCGCGTTGAAATCGGCGATCAGAAGCTCGACGCCACGCTCAAGAAGACGGAGGGGGGCTGGTACGGCTACACCTGGCTCAACCTAGGCAAGGTCTCGATTGCCAAGGAAGGCCCGCTAACCGTCACCGTCCGCTGCATTAAGAAAGTGGGGGACGCCGTGATGAACCTCAAGGCGATTACGCTGCTGCCGACGTGCGAAGGAACCCCTCCGGTTCAGGCGGAGGATGGCACGGTCACGCTGCACGCCCGCGATGTGACGATCCAGGGAACCAAGGTGCGTTGGGAGCCCAAGCCGGAGAAAAACACGGTCGGCTATTGGACCCAGCCTACGGACACAGTCTCCTGGAATTTCACCCTCAAGCAATCCGGCAAATACGACATTGAGGTGCTGCAGGGCTGCGGCAAAGGACAAGGGGGTAGCGATGTCGCTGTATTCGGCCTTTCTGAACCACTGAGGTTCAAAGTGCAGGACACCGGACATTTCCAGAACTTTGTTCCTCGCGTTGTGGGTACGGTCAATTTAGAAGCTGGTCCACACTCCCTGCGCGTCGAGCCCTATCACAAGGCGGCGGCTGCGGTCATGGACCTACGCCAAGTGCGGCTGTTCCCCCACGCGTCGGAAAAACCGGCAAAGTGACCCGATTTGGCCGATTTCGCGGGGAAGCTGCGCCGGTCTCGCGGCTTAAGTGGTACCCCGAGGCAGCCCATTGCCAGAGGACCGGAAATTTCTCGGCTGAAAAGTGACGCCCTCGGCGGCAGTGGCATCGGACAGTGCGAGGGCCGAACGTTCGATTCGGCCCCGTCCTCCCCTTTGCCGGCCCCTTGAGGGCACGTCCTGCCATGCACGCTTTAGTGGCCGCCTCCGTCCTGCTGTTCACGCTCCTGGCCTTGGACCTGATGACCGCGCCGCGATATTGAGCGGACTGCCGTCGCTCCACGTCGTTACTGGCCACATGCAGCGGCGAACACGCCGCCGTGGCAGCGGCGGCTAATGGGCATGCCCCGTTTGACCTCCGCCTCCGGCCGGCAATAATCGAGCGCCGGGAAACCGCGGATCGATTAGTGCCATGTAGCCAAAGCGCGTAGCCAAAGGAGACCGCCATGGAAGCGATGTCGACGGAGCAGCTTACGGCCAAAAAGTGCCAGCCCTGCGAAGGCGGGGTCGAGCCCTATACCAGGGCCGAATCCGAGGCCCAATTGCAGCGGCTCTCCGGCTGGCGGCTCACACCCGACGGCCAGCGGATTCGCAAGGATTGGGTGGTCAAGAACTTCATGGCCGGCATGCGGTTTTTTGAGCAGGTTGCCCAACTGGCGGAAGCGGATGGCCACCATCCAGACCTCCACCTGGAGGGTTATCGCAACGTCTGGATCGAGATCTGGACCCACGCCATTGGCGGGCTTTCCGAAAACGACTTCATCCTGGCCGCCAAGATCGACCAGATGCCGGTTGAAGTGCGGAAGTCGTAGTGCCAACGGCGATACCTTGCCGTGCAAACCGCCTCGTGGCCAGTTCCGCCAGTTGACAGCAGCCAGCCGCTTGAACTAAGCTAAAGTGGGGACTGGACTGGGGTTATTGCATCTCGACTGCGCGAGGCGTTCGCTTTCTCGCAATCGTTGCCGACCCCGCCATGGAAGAGACCGAGAAGGCATTTCTGGGCAGGAAGTCGCCCCCGAAGCGAAGAGGCCATTGCGCGCGGACAGAGCGGGCAACGAAGCGGCACCGTCAACGGAACAGCATCAACGCAATTTCAATGAATCTGCGCTCCGCCACTCTTCTGTGACGGGCCAGCGGCAATTGTTTATCATTGTTTAATTGGCACCGGGTTTAATTGGCACGGGCAAATAATTGGCACGGGCAAACGGCACGGGCTTCCACCGGCAGGTCGCAGTAGCGTCCAACCCCCGCGTGAGGCTTCCATGAGTTCAACCTCGAGCAAGCGTATGGCCAAGTCGGCGGACTTTACCGACATCTTGTTGCGCCAAAAGGTCATCAGCACCGAGCAGCTTGAAGAAGCGCGCAAGATGGCCCGCGATTCGTCCACGCGCGTCGGCGACGCCCTGGTCCGCCTGGGCTACGCCACCGGCGTCGAAGTGATGCGGGCGATGGCCGAATATCACCGCATGGACTTCGTCGACCTCGAGGAAGTGGTCATTCCACCCGACGTGATCGAATTGGTGCCGGAATCGGTTGCCCGCGAGAACACGATCCTGCCGATGTCGAAGGAAGACGGCACGCTGCGGGTGATCGTCAGCGATCCGCAGGATCTCGACACATTTGAAAAGCTGCGATTTATCCTCGACAGCAAGATCGACATCGTGCTGGCGCCGCGCGAGAACATTCTGGAAGCCATCAACCGGCACTACGGAGCCCTGGAAGGGGAAAGCGCCGACTCGATGCTGCAGGAGTTCACCGACACGGCGATCGACTTCACCGAAACGGAAATGGCCGGCGCCCGGCCGGAAGAAGTCGTCGACGAAAGCAGCGCGCCGATCGTGCGGCTCACGCATCTGATCATCAGCGAAGCGGTGCAACTGCGGGCCTCGGATATCCACGTCGAGCCGTTTGAAAACGAAGTGCGGATCCGCTACCGGATCGACGGCGTGCTGGTCAAACGAGACAGCCCGCCGCGGCGACTCCTGGGTGCCCTGCTCTCCCGCTTGAAGATCATGGCCAAAATGGACATCGCCGAGCGCCGCCGCACCCAGGACGGCCGCATCAAGGTGACAGTGGGAGACAAGGAACTCGATCTCCGTGTCAGCATGTTGCCCACGAACCACGGGCAATCGTGCGTCATGCGGCTGTTGGACAAGGACAATATCAAAGTCGGCGTCCGCCAACTGGGGCTCTCGGAAAAATGCTTCCAGAACTTCCAGGCGCTGATCAAGCGGCCCAACGGCATCTTCTTGGTCACCGGGCCCACCGGCTCCGGCAAGACGACGACGTTGTACGCGGCGCTCAACGAACTCAACGGACCAGACCGCAAGATCATCACCGCGGAAGATCCTGTGGAGTATTATCTGCCGGGCATCAACCAGGTTGAAGTGAAGCACGACATCGGCCTGGACTTTGCGCGGATCATTCGCGCCGTGTTGCGGCAAGCGCCGAACATCATTCTCGTCGGTGAGATGCGCGATACGGAAACGGCCGAGATGGGGATCCAGGCGTCGCTCACAGGGCACTTGGTCTTCAGCACGCTGCACACCAACGACGCCCCCAGCGCGGTGACGCGGTTGATCGACATGGGGGTGCCGCCGTACCTCGTGGCCAGCAGCTTGATGGCGGTGCTGGCCCAGCGGCTGGTGCGCGTGATCTGCACTAAGTGCCGCCAACCGTATTCGCCGAGCAAAACGATGCTGGAAGCGGCCGGCATCACCCCGGCCATGGCGGCCAACGCCACGTTCATGAAAGGCAAAGGGTGCGGCAACTGCCAGAAGACCGGCTTTCGCGGCCGGCTGGGCGTGTTTGAACTGATGATGATGCAGCCCAAGCTGCGCGAGATGGCGTTTAATAGCGCCCCGAGCCAGAACATCCGCAAAGAAGCCATCGCCGGCGGCATGGACACGATGTACAGCGACGGAATTAGAAAAGTGATCAACGGCGTCACCACGCTGGAAGAAGTGTTCCGAGTCGCGAAGCGAGAGTAAATAGCAGCGAAGCAACGGGTGTAAACAACCATTCAACTGGAAATCGAAGCGCAACGGAGGGCCGGTTTGTGGCGACCATCAGCATCGAAAAATTGTTGCAAGCGGCCGTCAAGCAAGGCGCCAGCGATCTCCATTTGGCCGTGGGCCAGCCCCCGGTGCTGCGGCTCGATGGCCGGCTGCGGCGGCTTGAAACCAAGACGCTGGAGCCCGAGGACACCGCCGCGCTGATGAAAAGCATCACGCCCGAGCGGTGGCAAAACGAATTGCAGGAAGTGGGCGGGGCCGACTTTGGCTTCTCGTTCGGCGAGGACACGCGCTTTCGCGTCTCGGTCTTCAAGCAGCGAGGGCACATCGGCCTGGTGCTGCGGCAGATTCCCAGCAAGCTGTTGACGATGGATCAACTGGGCCTGCCGCCGATCTGCCAGCATCTGTGCATGCGGCCGCGCGGCCTGTTCCTGGTCACGGGCCCTACCGGCTCCGGCAAAAGCACGACGCTGGCCAGCATGATCAACTACATCAACGAAACGGTCGATCACCACATCATCACGATTGAAGACCCGGTGGAGTTCGTCCACAAGCACAAAAAGTCCACGGTCAATCAGCGCGAGATCGGCGTCGACGTGCCTAACTTTGCCGAGGCGATCCGCCGCGCGTTGCGGCAAGATCCCGACGTGATTCTGGTGGGCGAAATGCGCGACCTTGAAACCATCGAAGCCGCCATCAGCGCCGCGGAAACGGGGCACGTCGTGTTCGGCACGCTGCACACCACCGGCGCCCAGGGGACCGTCAACCGCATCATCGACGTGTTCCCGACCAATCAGCAGGAACAAATTCGCACGCAGCTTTCCACGTCGATCATCGGCATCCTGTCGCAGTCGCTGTTGCCGCGCAAGACGGGGGGCCGCGTGGCGGCTTACGAGATGCTGGTCAACATTCCGGCCGTGTCGAACCTGATTCGCGAAAACAAAACCTTCCGCATCAACGGCACGATCCAGACCGGCCAGAAGCACGGCATGCAGTTGCTCGACGACGCTTTGTTCCGCCTCTTCAAAGAAGGCATCGTGGAACGCGAGGAATTGCTCGCCAAAGCCAACGACCCGGGCGAGCTGTCGCAGCGGATCGCGAAGGCTCAAAGCGGCATCTTCGACGATGCGCAAGATATCGAAGCCAGCGCCTAGCATTTTTCCGTTTTTGATCTAACTGACTCCTGATTCGATTTAGCGAAGAGTAACTCCCATGGGCATGCGCCGCATCGGCCAGATCTTCGTCGATCTGGGATTTATCGACGACGACCAACTCGACGAGCTGGTCGTGGCGCAGGAGAGCCGTCCCAACGAGTTGATCGGCAAGATCGCCATCGACTTGTCGCTGATTTCGGATGAGCAACTGGCCCAGGCCCTGGCTGAGCAAATGGGCTTGCAGGTGGTTTCCCTGGAAGAAGGGGTCATCTCGCCCGACGTGCTGGCCCACGTCACGGAGCCGATGGCGCAACTCTATCGGATTGTGCCGCTGGCGTTTCGCGACCATACACTGACGATCGCCATGTGCGATCCGCAGAAATTGTCAATCCAAGACGAATTGCGCACGTTCCTGGGTTACGACATCCGCCCCGTGGTGGCCACCGAACGCGATATCAAGAAGGCACTGGACCGCTACTACACTTCCGGCGGCGACAGCTTTGAAAACGTCATCGCCGAAATGGAAGTGGACGAAGATCTGGCCGCGGCGGCCGACTCGCTCACCCGCGACGGGGCGATCGACCTGACCAGCGTCGAGGCCCTGGCGGACAGCGCCCCAGTGCGCAAGCTGCTGAACATGGTGTTGCTGCTGGCCATTAAGGACCGGGCCAGCGACTTGCACTTCGAGCCGTTTGAAGACGAATTCCGGATTCGCGTCAAAGCGGACGGCGTGCTGTATGAAATGGTGCCGCCGCCCCGGCATCTGGCGTTTGCCATCACCACCCGCATCAAAGTCATGGCGAATCTCGACATCGCCGAGCGGCGGATGCCGCAAGACGGCCGCATTGAACTCAATGTCGGCGGCCACCCGGTCGACTTGCGCGTCTCGGTTTTGCCCACGATGTTCGGCGAAAGCGTGGTGTTGCGAATCCTGGACCGAACGGTGGTGTCGCTCGATCTGGCCAATCTGGGGCT
The DNA here is from genome assembly GCA_021413585.1 of Planctomycetia bacterium. Taxonomy (GTDB): domain Bacteria; phylum Planctomycetota; class Planctomycetia; order Pirellulales; family UBA7805; genus JAIOPX01. The sequence goes on along the minus strand of JAIOQB010000188.1, from coordinate 5,496 downwards.
CGATCCGCTGCTATTGCGGCTGTTTCGCGAGCGCATTCATCGCCCCAACGGAATTGTGCTGGTGACCGGGCCTACCGGCTCCGGCAAGACCACCACGCTCTACGCGGCCCTGGTGGAACTCAATTCGATCGAAGACAAGCTGATCACCACGGAAGATCCCGTGGAATACGATATCGACGGCATCGTACAGTGCTCGATCGACACGTCGATCGGCAACACGTTTGCCAAGGTGTTGCGGGCCATTTTGCGGCAGGATCCCGACAAAATCCTGGTGGGCGAGATTCGCGACCTGGAAACGGCACAGATCGCCATTCAAGCGTCACTCACCGGCCACCTGGTGTTCAGCACCCTGCACACAAACGATGCCCCCAGCACGATCACGCGGCTGCGGAACATGGGGATCGAGCCGTTTTTGATCACCGCCACCCTGGAGGCGATCCTGGCCCAACGGCTGGTGCGGCGGATTTGCCAGAAATGCAAGGAACCATCGGCCATCACCCCGGAAATGTTTGCCGAACTGCAAATCACCCCGGCCGACGTGATGGGAAAATCGGTTTATCGCGGCAAAGGATGCGACAACTGCAACAACACCGGCTACCGCGGACGGGTGGGTTTGTACGAGCTGATGGTCGTTTCCGATGAACTCCGCGACCTGATTGTGCAGGGGGCGTCCACCGAACTGCTCCGGGCAGCCGCCCGCAACAACGGCATGATTCCCCTGCGTGAGGCGGGTTTGAACGCCGCTTTCGGCGGCATGACCACGATTGAAGAGGTGATCCGCGAGACGATTCTGGAAGGTTGAGATACCGTCCATAGCCCCAGGCTCCGCCCGGAGGTGAACCCAGGGCCGAAGTGGCAACCGGCGGGCCACACGGCGCTGCCGGATCCGACGGCGGAGAAAATTACTCAGAACTTTTTTAAACTAACTATTCGCGCCGAGAGCGCAGATACTTACAATGCCAGTGGCCGGGCAGTTGGCACATAACCTGTGCTAAGCGCGGAAACGGACCTCAAACGTCGAGTCCAGCCAGGACGTTTGAGTCCCTTCAGCGCCGGCCAACAGGGGCGGCAATAAGTCCGACGCGGTTCCGAAATGGATCGCGCGGCTGAGGAGAATGCGATGCCGACTTATCAATTCGAGGCGATGGACTCCACGGGGCAGGAGATCAAGGATGTGATCGAGGCCGCCACGCAGGAGGAGGCCCAAGCGACGATTCGGCAGCGGGGTTATTTCGTCACCAAGATCGCGGTCAAAAAAGCTCGCAAGGACGCGAAGTCCAAAGCGGCTGGCCGCGCGGCGGGACGCAAAGGTCGTTCGATCGCCATCGGCGGCGTCAGCTCGAAGCAGCTCACCTCCTTCACCCGCCAACTCTCGATTCTCCAAGACGCCGGCCTGCCGATTCTGCGCAGCCTGCGAATTCTCGAAAACCAATCCAAGCCCGGCCGGCTGAAAAACAGCCTCATGGACGTGTGCGAGGAAATCGAGGCCGGCTCGACGTTGTCCGAAGCGATGGGCAAGTCCCCCAAGGCGTTCAATCGCCTGTTCGTCAATATGGTGCGGGCCGGCGAAGCGGGCGGTGCCTTGGAAGTGATTCTCCGCCGCTTGGCCGAATTCCAGGAAAAGGCCGAGGCTTTGAAGCGCAAAGTCAAAGGCGCGATGGTCTATCCTGTGGTCGTGGTGTTCGTGGCCGTCGGCATTCTCACGTTCATCATGATCAAGATCGTGCCGTCGTTCCAAAAGATCTTCTCCGAGTTCAAGCTGCCGCTGCCGTTGATGACGAACATCCTCATCGGCGTGTCGGAATTCACGCTGCACTACGGCTTTCTCATCCCGCTGATTCCCACCGCCATCTGGCTGCTCGTCAAGCTATTGCGGAAATTTGAAATGGGCAGATACGGGTGGGACGGGTTTATTATAAAAATGCCCGTGTTCGGCCAGTTGGTCGAGAAAAATATCATGGCGCGCACTACGCGCACCTTGGGCACCCTCGTATCCAGCGGCGTGCCCATCTTGGAAGCGATGAACATCACCAAGGAGACCAGCGGCAACGCGATCTTCGAGCGGCTGTACGGCAAAGTGACCGAATCGATCCGCGAAGGCGAATCGATTTCCAAGCCGATGAAAGAACACTCCAACCTGATCTTCAACCCGATCTGCGCTTTCTTTTGGGCGTTCTTCGTGGTCGGCCCGCTGGGCTTGCTGCTGTACATGGGCCGGCTGCGCCAACGTGTGATCGACGACCTGGTGGTCAACATGGTCGACGTAGGCGAGGAAACGGGCGAATTGGACACCATGCTTTACAAGGTGGCCGACACCTACGACGACGAAGTCAAGGTGCTCACCGAAAGCCTCGTTAGCTTGATGGAACCGATCCTGATCGTGGGCCTGGGCCTGATGATCGGGTTTATCGTCATCGCCTTGTTCCTGCCGTTGATTGCCCTGATCAACTCGCTGACCGGGGGCGGTTGAGGTCCGCTGGCCAGAAGTTGGCCACGAAAAGGCACAAAACAACCATAAAGGAGCCGGCGAGCACGACCCCCAACGGGGCGCGAACGGCGTTTACATAGCCCCGGGCTCCGCCCGGGGGTAAACCGCCAGCCCGGGATAAACCACCAACCGGCGGTTACCCGACGATTTCCGCGATAACGTCTTTACAACGGCGCAAAATCATACGATACTAGCTGACGGGTAACAGTGGTCGGCCAGGCCGGCCACCGTACCCTGCCAGCATCCAGTCTGGTGAGGGGAAATTGATTCCACGGGCCAGTAACTTCGCCGGGGGCCAACCGATCGAAGTCGTGGGACCAAAATGATTTATCCCCGTGCGCTGCCGAACAATTCGGCGGCCATGCCTCGTCCGTTCGCGCGCCAGCAGCCAGGCCGAAATACGGCTCCGCCAGGCACCCGTTCGTGGCGCTATTCGTCGCTCCCAGCCGCTGGCGGTGCCCAGCGTGTTGCGCAGGACGATTCTTTGCTCCATAATGATTCCGTGGAAGATTCAATGGATGGTAACGCTTTGGTTTCAGCAGCGCGAGGTACAGCGCGGGGAGAAAATATCATGTGGCGCAGATCGAGGCAGGCAGCTGGTTTTACGCTGGTGGAATTGCTGGTGGTGGTGATCATCATTGGCATCTTGATGGGGCTGATTTCCGTGGCGGTGATGAAAGCCACCACCGTCGCCAGGGACGCCGCCATCTTCGCGGAAGAGCAAAACATGACCATGGCAATCCAGCAGTCGATGAACGACTACGGGGTCACCACGTATCCCCCGTCCGATCTGCGGATGACCGGTCCAGGTGACACCAACAAGCCGGTGGCGATGTACTTCAAGCGCATCTTCCCGAATTACGACATCACCAAGTTGCACGCCGATCTGACCGCCGCCGGCGTCGACACGAATAACTTCGATCCCGGCCAGGCGCTGGTCTTCTGGCTCGTCGGATTCAGTTCCGACACCGAGAATCCGCTCAGCGGTCACCTGGCGCGGATGAACGGCACCGACACGACGCGCCAACTCTATGCGTTCAAAAAAGAAATGCTCGTGAATAAGCACTACCTCTACACGGGTTCGACGATCTTCGACGGCGCCTCGTTCACCACCCCCGCCACGCAAAAGTATCGCGCCTATTTGTATTTCGACAATAATGCCGGCGCTTACGGCGTGGCCTATCAGGGATTCAATCCTTACTGCAGCGGCGCGCTGGGGAGCGGCACCTCCTACAATCTATCGACTTGCCAGATCATCTCGGCCGGTCGCGATCAACTCCTGGGTGCCGGCGGAGCGACCATCAACCCCACCGGCAATGTTTCCTACACCGGCGCCGACGCAGACAACATCGCCAACTTCGGCGGCGGCCAAACCATGCAAGTCTATGTTGAAAAACTGAAGAACCTATGAGCCATCGATCTCCATCCCATCGCGGCGTCACGTTGTTGGAACTGCTGGTGGTGGTGTTCATCATCACCTTGCTGGCCGCTGCCGCTACGCGCGTGCTGCGGCCGCTGCTGGAAAATTCGCAGATCCGCGAGGCGTCGCAAACCATCACGGCGGTGCTCAACGCCGCCCGCACGGAAGCGATCGAAAAGCGCCGCGAAGTGGGCGTGATGTTTCGGCCGCTGAAAGGAAACGTCAATGCGTCGATGATTCTGGTGTTGGTGGAGACTCCTCCCCCGTACGGCGGCGACTCCCAGGGCTCGCGGATCCAATTTACGGTCGATCCCCAGCCGGTCGTCGGCAGCAATCCGCCCGCGGCCGTGCTGACCGCCGCGTTTCCGCAAGGGGATGGCTGGGGCTCGCAAGTGGCCATCGGGGATTCATTGCAGTTGAATTACCAAGGCCCCACCTATCAGATCACCGCCATCGACACGAGCGGGGCGAACCCCAAATTCACCGTCACCAGCAGCTCCACGACGCGCTGGCCGCCGAAGACGGGCGCGGGCGAGCCAGGCGCGGCGTTTCAGTTCTTTCGCCAACCGAAGCAATCGTCCGCCACGCCGATTCAATTGCCCGTCGGTGCGGTGGTGGATCTGCTGGCCTCCGGCATTGGGGATGGCTCGTTCTCGCCCACGGCCGCCCAGCCCGTCATGATCACGTTCTCCACCACGGGCCAGGTGAGCAAGCTTTATTACCCAGGCTTTTCGCAGGGCGTTGCGCCCCAGGACAGCGTCTTCTTTCTGGTTGGCCGGCCCGAGGCGGCGGGGACGTCGGACAACCTGAAGGATTTGCGCAGCTTATGGGTCAACATTACCTGCCAGTCGGGCTTGATTGGCGTCAACAACAATGCGTTGGTGGTCGGGGGAAACCCCAACGTGACCGTGCTTGCGGATCGCAAGTCGGCCCGCCGCCTGGCCGCCACCGGATCGAATATGGGAGGATAGGACTGTGCTGGTTTCTGGTCACTCGCCGTGCGATTCCGCCACCGCCCGACAAGCACGTCGGCGGCGCTTTCGGCTGCACCACTTGCGTGTGCGCGGGCTGACGCTGATCGAGGTCCTGATGGCGATGTTTGTCCTCGCCATCGGCCTGTTCGGCGTCGCTTCGCTGCTGCCGCTGGGGCAAAAGAAGGTGCTGGAGGGAATGATCGACCAGCGCAAGGCGCAAACCGCCGAAGGCGCGTTTCAGTATCTGGCCGCGCAGGGGGGGCTGAATCCCACCCGCTGGGTCACCTACGCCGGCGTGAACTACGACGCCGTGAAGGCTAGCACCGGCGCTCGGATTCTGTGCCGAATTGCACCGGGCTCCACTCCGTCGGCCTCCGCGTTCAGCACCGACGCCGCCGGCCTGCTCAACGTGGACAATGCCTACAAGGACTGCGCCCTGGAGTTTCGCACCGGCAAGCTGCGCGGCCAGCGACGGTTGATCGCCGGCTATGTGGGCGCTACGAAGACATTCCAGTTCGACACCACCGGGACGCTGGGGGTCGCCTATAACCAGTTCCCTGGCGCTCCTTATGTCGGCGACGTGCTGACGAACGACGTCAACAGCAACGGCCGCT
>JAIOQB010000187.1 GCA_021413585.1 Planctomycetia bacterium | reverse complement strand
ATTTGTCCTGTGCATGCGTCTCCATTCCCGCAATATGCACAAGATGCGCCGAGGGCGCAAGTGGGCTTTCTGGAAATCCCGCGAGACTTTTTTCCCCAAGAAAATCCCGGACACTATTGGGGCAAGCCAGCAGTGGCACCCTACGACACGTGTGAAGAGTTTGAAGGGTGTGAAGGGTGTGAAAGTGTGAAGGGTTTCACACCACACTCGCCAATTCCGACTTCTCCACCCGGCTCTCCGCCAGCGATGTGTCGATCGACACGTTGAATGCCATGCTCCACCGCCCGTCGGCGTCGGCTTGCACTTGCCAGTGGGGCATCACGACAACAGACTGATGCACCGCCTCAAAGCCCCCTTCGGACTGGCTGACCGATTCCAGAGGGTAGGTCCAGATGTCGGCCGGACGGGCGAGCGATACGCCGACGTCGATTCCCAGCCATTCGTCGATCAGCCCTACGCCCGGCGAATCGGACAGGCTCAGCTGCGTGCCGAGTTGGCCCAGCCGTTGCCGCTCGTGGTCGTAGAAGTAGCGGTCGTCGGCACCCGAGGGCAAGCCGGCAAAGTTCATCTCGACGGCGAAGTTCAGCGTCCGGTCAGTCGGCAGACCTTCCAGCGTGTACTCGACTTCCAGCAATGTGCTGCCAGCGCTCAGCGCCACGGTCTTGGTGAGCGTCACCGGGCAGCCATCCACATGGCCGTCGCGGCGGAGCTGCACTTGGACGCGCCCGGGCAGCCGGCGGATCTTGGCTTCGTACTGGCCGGTGACAAAATCACCTAGCTCGTGGGCCGTGCCGAGAGCGACCTGCTCCAGCGTGGCGTCGGCCGCATAGAAGTGATCGATCAGGCTCTTGCGAGCGTACGTGTCGTACAGCAATCGAGTGTCGAGGTTCTCTTGCTTGAACACCACGCGGTCGTGGATGCTGGCCACCTCGCCGTTCGCCGCGGCGGGGCCCGCCTTCACCTTCTCGTGATACGCCTCGGGGCGGCGTTGCAACGTGGCCAGCAGGTTGTGCTGGATCGAACGAACGTCCAGTTCGTACAGCCGGCCGCCGTCACCCGGGGCGAGCAGGGCCAGCATTTTGTCGTTCGCCAGCCGGACTTCCGAGCGGCCGTCGAGATTGTAGTCGTCCGCCGCCGCGTCCACCCAACTGCCGCTGCGGCCGGAGAGCCGGTCGAGCAGGTTGTCGGCCGCGATCAGATGCCGATAGACGCCATTGCGCAAGTGCGGCAGATAGATGCCGCCAAACGCCCCGTGCCAGTAGCTGCAATTGCACTGGCCGCGATACAGCTCCGTGCGGGCCTGCTCGAACAGAGCGCGATCAGCTAGTGAACCGTCGGCCACCGTGCGGGCAACATCCTGCAGCCGCCGGCTGACCATCATCATCCGCGAGTACATGTCGTCGGAGTCAGGGTACTTCACCTTGAAGTTCCGCCAGAAGCCGCCGCGGACGAACGGGGCCACCGCCGGCCAGCGGTTCTCGTGCTCCAGGTCGTGCCGCAGGTGCTCGAACTCCACCAGCCGCGGGGTGGGGAGCGCCCATTCGGTCATTTCGCGGTAGCTCCCCTCGGGCAGGTAGACCTTGCCCAGCGGCGGAACTTCGCGGACCGCCTCGGCCAGCGTGCAGGTGCGAATCCAATTGTCGTTGGCGGAGAGAAGGTCGAAGAACCGCCGCAGCCAGCCGTTGTCGTACACATGCTTCTTCGTGTCGGGCCAGGTGCCGAACTTCTCGCCGTCGTCGCCGAACACCACCACCGCGCCGGGGTGCTTGTCGGAAACGCGGCCCAGGTAGGCGATCGTCTCTTCCGGGTCGCGGAACGGAATCAGGTACCGCAGCGGCTCGCTGCCGGGGAACACGGCCAGCATCCGGCCGTCGTCCTCGGTGAGGTAATAGCCGTGCAGCGAGTCGGGCTCGAGGCCGGCGTTCTTGAAGTGGAAGTCGTCGACCAGCGTGTAGCGGATGCCCGCGTCGACAATGTCGCGCGTCATCGACTGCTCCCACACGCGCTCGGGGATCCACATCCCCTGCACGCTTCCGCCCAAACGTGTTTCCAATGCCCGCGTATAGCTGCGAATCTGGCCAACCCGATCGGCGGAGGGAATCATCGCCAGAATCGGTTCGTAGTACGCGCCGCCGATGATCTCCAAACGGCCGGCGGCGACCAGCTTGGCCAGGCGATCCAGATATTCCGGATGGTTCGCGTCGAGCCACTCCAGCAGCGGGCCGCTGGTGTGCAGCGCGATCCGCAGGTTCGTGTACGGCTCGAACACGTCCAGGAAGGGGCGATAGCTGTCGACGTAGGCCTGCTCAAAGACCCCGTCGAAGTTGCCGATCGGCTGGTGATTGTGCAGGACAAGCGAGAAGCGAATGGATTGCGTCATCGGTGTTGCGGCAATACTTTGAGGCGAAGGATGTTCCGGTCGCGCAACCGGTGCTGGCACCATGGTCGCACTGGCAAAGGGGTCGGCCCCACGGGCGACTCAATTTGCCTCACTTATCTAATCGGAAGACTCGCGGTGGAACTTCGC
>JAIOQB010000186.1 GCA_021413585.1 Planctomycetia bacterium | reverse complement strand
CGCGTTGGCGGTGCGGCTCTTCTCGTCTTCCTCGCCCGGTTTGTGGAACACGATCTGCGGACGAACGCCACGGGCGGCATCGGTGGCGAACACGGCCGCCGCCCGCAACCGGCGCTCACTATCGCGAATCTTGCGGATGTCGGCCACGTCGCCAGGTCGGAACGACAGGCGATTCAGCGCCACCTGTCGGCGGGTATGGGGATTGTCGCCGCCGATCGTGACGTTGATCTTGCCGATGCGGTAGCGGCTTCCCTCGGTGATTTCATAGACCAGGTCCAACTGCGGCTCGTTTTCCATCAAACGGGGCGACGCCTGGACCTGAGCCATCACATGCCCCACGCCGCCGTAGGCGTCGGTCAGGGCCGTGGTACTCTTGTTCATCTTCGATTGGTCAAAATATTCGCCGGCTTTCAGGTCGACCAACGGCTGGAGCTGCTCGGTGTCGAAGATCTTGTTGCCCGTGAACGTGACGCTGCGGACGGTGAACCGGGGCCCTTCGTCGATCACGAAGGTCAGGTACAGCCACTTGCCGGTGGGGTCGTACTTCAGTTCGCGGCCGATGCGGGCCTTGGCGTAGCCGAGTCCGCGGTAGTAGGCGGTCAGGCGCTGCACGTCTTCGTCGATCTTGCGGTTGTCGACGTAGCCCTTGATGTATTTGATCAGACCGGGCTTCGACTCGATCTGCGTTTGCAAGCGCGAGCCGGAGACGATCGTGTTGCCGACGAAATCGACCGACCAAATTTTTTGCGTCGGTCCTTCGTGAATGACGAACGCGGCGCCGCGGTCGTTCGAGTTCAGCCCGTCGCGGACCTCGACGCGAACCTGGTTAAAGCCGTGGTCGCGGTAGAACTTCTCCAGCTTCCCGCGGGCTTCGTCGATCGAGGAGAGGCTGAACGAGTCTCCCTCCTTCAGGCCGGTTTCCTTCAGCAGCACGTGGTCCTTGATGCTTTCGTTGCCCGCGATGCGGACGTACTGCAGCCGGGGGAACTCGAACACCTCGAAGGTGACGATTACGGTGTCGGGCTGCGGGCCGGGTTGGGTCTTCACGCGGACGTCGAAGAACTTGTGCGTGGAGACGAGCGCCCGCACGTCCTTTTGCGCCTGCACCGGATCGAACGGGCGACCCGGCCGGGTGCTGATTTGCGCTCGCAGATCCTTTTCGCTGACGTTGCGATTCCCAGCCAGCACGACGTCGGCCACCATGCGTTGGCCGCTGGTGTCGGGGGGGGGGGCCAGCTCGGTCGCGGAAGCTTGCGACACCGGATATTGGCCGGTGGGATATCGCCCTGTGGGATATCGCGGTGAAGGATACTCCGCCGGCGGAGATTGTGCCGCGGCCGGAGAACACCATGCCAACGAGCCGCACGCCAACAGCACCGCGCAGCCCAGCCCCAGCGTCGAGCGACGCATTGCGCGGAGTAAGACGATGGCGGCGCCAAACATCAAAGGATGTCCCGTCGAGTCGTGACGATTGCAAACGTGACGATTGCGATTGCGATTGCGAAGCAGAGAAGAAACCCGCTCCAGCCGCCGGCGTGACCTTGCGCGCGTTGAGCGCAAGACACCCTGGCGGAACTGGATCGCTGAAGGGCCGGGAAGAAATACCGGATTGCCGCGGCGGAAGCAAGACGAGCCGGAGCGTGCCCGCAAAAATATCAGTCCAGCAGCAATGCAGTCATCAAAATGGGCAAGCTGCCGGGTGGCAATTGGGGTGCTAGCTCGGAATTTGTTGCCGATGCATGGGATGAAAGCGCGAATGACCAATGACAAAATCCCAATGACCAAAGGGCATACACGCTTCTGGACCATTCGTCATTTGCACCTAAATGCGGCCTAAAACTCTCCCGTGTACTGCGCGAATTCCTCGTGCTGCCGGTGTTCGGCGTTGCTGAAGCGGGTGTACTGCTGGAACCAGTGGAGGCGAACTTCGCCCGTCGGGCCGTTACGTTGCTTGGCCACGATGATTTGCGCTTCGCCCAGCACATGGTTGGGATCCCCCTGGTCCTTGGCCGACTGCCGCTCCGCGGGGCTGAGGTAGTATTCCTCGCGATGCACCATGATCACCACGTCGGCATCCTGCTCGATGGCCCCCGATTCGCGAAGGTGACTAAGCTTCGGTCGGTTGTCGCGACTCATCTCCGCCTGGCGGTTCAACTGCGCCAGGCAGATGATGGGCACCTCCAATTCGCGGGCCAGCACTTTCAAACGGCGGGCCATCTTGGCCACCTGCTCCTGCCGCGGGTCCGACGGATCATCGGGCTGGATCAACTGCATGTAGTCGATCACGATCAGCCCCAAATCGCTGCACTTCCGCTTCAGCCGGCGGGCCGAGGCGGCGATCTCGGTGACCGTGCGGCTGGGAGAGTCGTCGATGAACAGCGGACTTTGCCCCAGCGTGGCGCCGACCTCGACCAGCTTGTGGTGGTCTTCGGCGCTGAGAAACCCGGTGCGAAATTTTTCGCCGTCGATGTGGCCGCGCGAGCACATCATGCGCTGCACCAGTTCCAACCGCGACATTTCCAGGCTGGTGAACAGCGTGGTGCGATTCGCCTCGATTGCGACGTTCTCGGCGATATTCGTGGCCAGCGCGGTCTTGCCCATGCTGGGGCGGCCGGCGATCACGATCAACTCCGCCTTGTGCAGCCCGCCGATCAGCTTGTCGAGGTCGACGTAGCCGGTTGGCACGCCCGAGGCGCCGCCGTGCTCGATGCGGGCGTTGATCAACTCCCAGGCCTCGCTGAGCACATCCTTGATCTCGCGGGTGCCGCCGGCCGCTTGCCGCTGGTCGCGAATTCGGAACATCCGCTCCTCGGCGAAATTCAACAGCTCGCTGCCGGGACGGGCCTGCTCGTATGCTTCGCGGACCACTTCCGTGCCGGCGTGGATCACCGCCCGCAACGTGGCCTTGTCGCGAACGATCTGGGCGTAAAACGAGGCGTTGGCGGCGGTGGGAACGCTGTGAGCCACCTCGGCCAAATACGCCGCGCCGCCGATAGCGTCGTACACGCCGGCGTCCTTGAGCCGATTGACCAGCAGCGTGATGTCGATCCGCTGGCCATGCTCGTACATCGACAGGATGTGCGTGTAGAGCTGCTGGTTGGCGTCGTCGTAAAAATCGTCGGGACGCAACAGCAGCGCCACGTCGTCGCAGGCTTCGGGGAGCAGCAGGATGCTGCCCAGCACCGAGCGCTCCGCCTCGAGGTTGCAGGGCGGCTGCCGGTCGAGCAGCGAAGATTCGTTGCGGCGGGGAGCCCGCGCATCGCCATGCGGCGAATCACTGCGCGCCTTGTCGCCGCGCGCCGTGCCGCTCCGTCCGCGTTCGGCCGATTCGCCGGTGGCCATCGCATCTCCCCTCCGTGTTGACTGCGAAAATAGAGTTGACTGCGAAAATAGAATTGAAGGCAGCGGCTGCTTTTAACCAATGCTCGCCGGCGCACCGACCATCTTACCGCTGCAGGAAGCGGAAGGCTACGCGGTGCGGGGATTGATGATTGATGATTGATGATTGATGATTTGCGCACCGTGATTGGAGAAGGAATTTAGCCAATGCGGCCAATAAAAAACCGCGGGGGTAAACCCCGCGGCTCGTGGTGAGTTGATTGGCGGTGACGTGGTCGCGTTACTTGCTCGGCGGAGCGGGAGCCGCCGGCGGGGCCGCGTCTTGCGAGGCGGCGGTGGGAACCACCCACACCTTGAGTTCCCCTTCGATCTCGTGCCCCAGGTGGATCTGCACGGTGTACAGGCCGAGTTCCTTGAGCGGGCCTTTGAGCCGGACCTGGTCGTCGGTGATCGTGAAATCGTTCCGCTTCAGCGCCAGCACGATCTCGTGCGCGCCGACCGAGCCGTACAGGTGCCCTTCGTCGTTGGCGTTGGCTTCGATCGTAATGCTCTGCCGGGCCAACTCGGAGGCGAACTTCTTCAGCCCCGTCAGGCGTTGCTCTTCGATCTCCGCCAGACGGGCCTTGTGCTTGTCGACCATTCGCTTGTGGTGGTCGGTGGCCAGCGTCGCCAGCCCTTGCGGCAACAGGTAGTTCATGGCGTAGCCGGGGCGAACCTCGACCACTTCTCCCTGGCGGCCCAATTGATCCACCGACTGGATCAGCAGCAGCTCGACGCCGCCGTTGGCGCCGGCGGGAAGCGGCTTGAAGTTGTGGGGGCGACGGCGGATTTTCTTTTGCTTCGTGGGCATCGTCAGAACTCGGCTCTAATGGGATTCACGATTGAATGTGGGAACGGTATTAAGCAATGCCGGCTAAAACGGCAAGTCGTTGTCTGGTGGAGGCGGCGCCTGGCGGGCGGCCGGCGGTCCTGCGGAACTACTGTAGTGCGGCTCGTCGGAGGCGGAGTCCATGCTGGCTTGGGCCTGCGAGCGGCTCCCCCCTTCGCGCCCCCCACCTTCTCGCCCGCCATCGCGTCCGCCGATCAACTGCATTCGATCACAGACCACTTTGACCTTGGAATGCTTTTGGCCATCCTTTTCCCAGCGTTCCTGCTTCAGCCGGCCCTCGATAAAGACAGGCGAGCCCTTGGTGAGATGTTCGGACGCGACCTCGGCCGTGCGGCCCCACAACGTCACGTCAATAAAGCTCACCTCTTCAATCCACTCGCCGCTGGGGGTCTTACGGCGATCGTTCACCGCCAAGCCCAGGTCGGTCACAGCGGTGCCGCTGCCGATGTAGCGCAACTCGGGATCGCGGGTGACATTGCCGATCAGGATTACGCGATTGAAGCTTGCCATGGGATTCTCCTGGGACGAAGGCGCGTCTTGAGGGTGCGGGTGCCGAATACCTGGAGCCAGCCGGAACAGCCGCCGGCTCCGGGGCCACTACTGCACAAACGTACCGTATCCTCCACAGGTTACCAGATGCCCGGGCCCCGCGCCAAGCCTTCGGCGGGCCCGATTCGCCTCTTTTGCCTAAACGCTCAGGCCGAGGCCTCTTCCGCCACGGCGGCGCCGTCGATGTCGTCAATTTCAGGGACCACCACGTCGGCAACGGCCGCCGGGGTCGTCGTGGCGGGGCGCAGCGAGCCGCTGGCGGCATGGGCCACCAGGGCGTCGATAATCCGGGCGTCCACCTTCAAAATCAGGTGCCGCAGCACCGCGTCGGTCCGCTGTACCTGCTCGGTCAGCGCGGCCAGCTTCTGACTGTCCATCCGGAAGTAGGTCAGCCAGTACGAACCCTTGCGATGCCCTTGGATGGGGTACGCCAGGCGGCGCTCTTCCCACAGCCGGCTGACCAGCACGGTTCCCCCCTGCTTCTCGATCAGCTTGGGAATGCGGGCGGCCAACTCCGACGCCTCGCGGGCATACTTATTCGGGTCGAGGATAAACATCCCCTCGTAGGAACATTCGGACACGTCTAGGACTCCTGGCTTTTAGGGGCTGTCAGCTATCGGCTGTCGGCTATCGGCTATCAAAATTAAACGGTGAGCGATTGCCGAGGTTTTGTGTGTTGTTGTTTTTGCTGGTTCAATTAAATCGGTTCATGCATTCCGCGGTGCCGCGTTCTACCCAGGCTTCAACGGCGTCGGCCGCCAGGGCGACTGAGACGTCGATTTCCGTTTGATCCCGAGCGCTAAACTTGCCGAGCACGAAGTCCGTTACCGCCACGCGCTCCGGCGGCTGGCCGATGCCGATTCTCAGCCGGGCAAAGTCGTTATGCCCTAGCACCCGTATCACATCCTCCAAGCCGTTGTGCCCGCCGGCGCTACCGCCGGCCCGCACCCTCAGCTTGCCCAGCGGCAAGTTGAAGTCGTCGCTCACCAGCAGTAAATCCGTGTCCGGCAGCTTAAAAAAATCGCGGGCTGCCAGCACGCTTTTGCCGCTGAGGTTCATAAACGTGTCGGGCCGCAACAACAGCACGCGTTCGCGGCCGATGCGGACCTCAGTCACTCTTCCGAAAAAGTCGCTCTTCACGGCCGGGGCGCTGTGCCGCCGGGCCACTTCGGCCACCACGTCGTAACCGACATTGTGCCGTGTTTTTTCGTATTTTCGACCCGGATTACCCAGCCCTGCGACAAGCTTCATAACCCGACTTCAATTCTCAATCGCTAAATGGTGGCAGCGATATGCCACCACTACTCTTCCGCCGCTTCCTCGTCCTCGGCCTTGCGACCAATCAACTCCGGCTCGGCGGTAGCACCAGGTCCGGCTTCCAGGTCTTCCTGCTCGACCGGCAACTGGCACTGCACGACCACGATATCGGCCGGCGTGACCAGCTTCGCCCCGGCGGGCAAATCCACGGCCGCGACCGTGAGCACCTGCCCCAGGGCAAGATGATTGATGTTGATCAACAGCTTCTCCGGAATCACGCCGGCGGGGCATTCGATGGTCAACTCGTGCAACGGCTGTTGCACCACGCCGCCGTCCTTCACGCCGGGTGCCGTCCCCTTCATTTCGACGGGGAGCGTGACCTCGATCTGCTCGTCGGCCGAGACGCGGCTGAAATCCACATGCAACACCTCGGTGCCGAACGTGTCCCACTGCACTTCGCGAATGAACGCGCTCTCCTGCACCGCGCCGGTCAGTTCCACCAGCCGGGCACCATGCCGCACCGCAGCCAACACCGCCGCGCCGTCGAGCGACAGCGGCAACACTTCTTGTCCGTGGCCGTACAGCACCGCCGGCACCTTGCCAGCCTGGCGCTCGCGCCGGGCAAAACGCTTGCCGCGCGGCAGGCGGGGTTCAACTTGAAAGGTTTCAGCCATATTCCACTTCCCTTCGACTTCTCAGTCCGTCTCGATTTCTTGCTTATTTGTATCACGCGACAGTTATTTTTATCCCGCGAAAGGGGGAACCGTCGCCTGCTGCGGGCTCAATGAACCCTGCGATCGCCAACCTTTGGGGGCGAATCGTACCATTGTGCCCGATTCGGCCAGGATTTCAAGCCCAGACCGGCAGGGAGCAGGGCCGCGGAAATCGGCCGTTTTCGGCGGGCGTTTGGGTGGGCAAGGCAACGTCCCAGTATTTCCGGCCAGAAAGCTAACTGGGGCGTTGCCCCAGGCACCCTACGGTGCCGGCAACCGGTATTCCAGAGTGGCTGTGTCGGAGGCCGCTTTTGGACTGACCTCCAGCGGCAACGTCCAGGTGACTGCCCCCGTTTTGCAGACGCCACTCGGGCCGTCACTGCAGTAATAAAATGCCAGCGAAACGGTCAACTCGGCCCGTCCCGCGGTGGTTTTCAGCGGCAGCGTGATGTGCAACTGCGATTTCCGCTGCTCCTCGGCCACCAGTTCCTTCTTGCCAATACCCTGGGCATCGAGAGGCCCGGCGTCCCCCGCCACGTCAACGCGATAGCTCATTGGCCCCAGTGTGTTAATGTGCCAGCCGGCCGGCGGCACCACGTGGAGCGTCAACTTGACCTCGCTCCCATGGGCCTTGTTCTGGACCGCTCGCACGGTGGCGGGCGACATTTTAACCGCCACGGCTGACTGAAATTCGCCTCCCTGTGTCGCTGCTGGCGCCGCCGCCTTTGCCGGAGATTTCAAACCCGTGAGCCTCAGCCGGCTCACCGCGTGAGGCGCCGTCAGTTCAACAGTCCGAATCAAATGATTGTTCGTGTCGGCCACGTACAGCTTCCCGGCCGCGTAGCAGAGGCCGTTGGGTTCGTTGAACTCGGCGGGCGTGTCGCGGCGGCCGCCGGCCGACGTCCCCACAAGCACTCGCGCCGTGCCACGCTGCGGGTCGATTACCTTGATCTTGTTGTTGTACGTGTCGGCGATGTAGATCCAGCCGTCGTGCGTGGCTACGCCCAGCACATGCTGCAAGCGAACGCGGCTTCCCTCGCCGTCGCGGTCGCCGAACGTGAACAGCGCCCGACCGCCACGCATGTCGGTGGGGCCGACGACCGTTCGCACCAGCTCTTTCTTGGCCAGCGGAATCGCGCGGACCGCGCTCCCTTCGCTATCGGCGACAAAGATCTCCTTGCCGTCGCTGGCCAACCCGCTCGGCTGAGCAAACGACGCGAAATCTTCGTCCAGGCCGAAGGCCGATTCCAGCCGGAACCGCGCCAGCCGCGGCGGGATCGGCGGCACGCGTTGGCCGCTGCGCACGTCCTCGCGCCCGTCGCCGGCAAACACTTCCATCCGCTGCTCGTCGAGCGACATCCGCCAGATCTGATGCGCGCCGGCCATCGCGATATACAGCCAGTCGCCGTCGATCGTCAGATCCCAAGGGCTCGACAATCGGGCCACCTTGGGCGAACACTCCCAGCGCGGCGGGAACTTGGGCATGTTCGTCTCCGCATCGACTTCGATCTGGTCGAAGCCGGGCCAGAAACCGTGCCCTTGCTTGCCGGTGCCGGCCAGGGTGCTGACTTTCTTGCCCGCCAGATCCACCTTGCGGAGCAGATGATTCTCGGTATCGGCGACGTACAGCACATCGCCCCGCACGGCCATTCCCTGCGGATGATCGAAGCGGGCGGTTTGAAAGTCGCCGTCTTGTTTTCCCGCCTCGCCGTCGCCGATGACGTCGATCAATTTACCGGCGAGGTCGGCGATCACGATCCGGTTGTGCCCTGTGTCGGAAATGAACAAGCGGCCCGAGCGCTCATCGGCGGTCACCTTGCTGGGATAGCGGAGCCCCGTGGCGGAGGGCGCTTCGGCCGTGGCCTGCAAGCGGAGCGGCTTTTCATCGAGCAGTTTGCGGCGGCGGTAATACGGCATCACCTGCTGGAAGAACCGGTCGAGCGATTCAAACTCGATCTCGCCGCTGTTCATCGCCACCAGGTAACCTTCCGGGTCGATCACCGCCAGGGCGGGCCAGCCGCCGATTTCATAGCGGTCCCAGATTTCGTGTTGGGCGTCGTTGACCACAGGATGCTCGATCTGCAGCCGGGCCACGGCGGCCTCGATGTTGGGGGTTTGCCGCTCCGTGTCGAACTTGGCGGAGTGAACGCCGATTACCACGACCTGGTCAGGGTATTTTTGCTCGAGCTTCTTCAATTCCGGCAACACATGCATGCAGTTGATGCAGCAATACGTCCAGAAGTCGAGCACGACGAACTTGCCGCGAAGATCGGCCAGCCGCAGCGGCCGAGACGTGTTCAGCCAATCGACGCCACCGTCCAGCGAAGGGGCCTTCACCCGGGTCTCAAACGGGAGCTTGTCGGGATCGATCGGCTCGGCCGCTTCCCGCTCGTTTTCGTCGTCGGCTTTGCGGTTGGCCGTTTTGCGATCAGTTGGGGCACGGGATTTTGCGGCCGGCTTTGCGGCCTCGTGCTGCGGTTCCGCCCCAGCAGGGGTGCTGCAGCCGGCGGTCAGGGTCAGCAGGATTAGGAACATGCCGCCCAACAGACCTGCGCAAGGCCGGTGGATGGACCTGAGCCAATCGGCAGGCCGCTGAGCATCTACAGGCACGATTGGCACCATAGTCATGGTCGGTGACATCAAAGTCGGTGACATCAAATCCGTGAGGTCCATTCGGTCTAGCTGAGAGCGCCAGCAGGCAAGGCCGGCCAGCGACCGCCATATCTCTACACTACGCACCATCCGCCCGCAAAGTCGGCCGCTATTTTCCCAGGATACCCGAAACACCCCTGGTGCGGAAACAGCGGCACCTTATGACGGAACTACCCCATCGTAACGCCTGTCCCGCAGAAGTGGGAATTCAGGTAAGCTCAAGAAGTCGGGAATGATCGACGCCAGCGGAATTGTTCAATTTCCCTTAGCCGTTTGCCGGTTTGCGACCGAAGTTGACAGGTACCCTGAGGGGACCGTAGATTTCCCGCGAGGGTCTGGCTGTGACAGCAATGCGGTGCATGCTGCCCAGCGGACTTCCGGTTGAAATCCGTCGCCAATGGGGAGTGCCTGCCGTCCAAAGGCGGGCCGCCGCATCTTCCGCACCAAGGGATGCGCTGGCCACCGCCTGGAGGCTGTTGCGTAGAATGCGGATTGGCGTGCTGATACTCAACATGTCGAGGGGCCAGGAAAGGAATCGTGCCACGTGAGTGGGATGGTTAGAAATGTTGTGGGCATACTGGCGTTGAGCGCGTGGGGGCTGCTGGCCTCCGCTGCGTCGGCGCAAGATTGGGCCGAGAAGATGTTCGCTCACCAGGAATATGATTTTGGCAGCGTCGCCCGCGGCGCGCTGGCGGAACATAAGTTCCCGGTGAAGAACCTCTACAAAGAGGACGTGCATCTTAGTTCGGTCACGTCCAGTTGCGGCTGCAC
>JAIOQB010000190.1 GCA_021413585.1 Planctomycetia bacterium | reverse complement strand
CCTGCCCGCCGCTCGCCGCAAAAGGAACTGGGGAGAGATCCGAGGCGCTGCATGGCATCCGGTAACATCATCCGGCCGGATACAACTCGCTACCGCCCGTCGCCGTATTCAAAGTTGTCGCAATCGATGTCGCCGCACTCGATTCAAGTATCATTCTAGAAGCTGGGCGCGGAATACTCAATGGTCGGGGGATTGGGCCCTTGGGCCGAGATTGACGCGGGCTTGACAATGCGGTGGTGGCGTGGGCGGTGGGAACAGCGGCGGGTGCCATGGGCAGCTTGCTCCCCTGGCGTGTATCTTATTGCGGTGGGTGCTGACAAGCAGCATCGGGCAGACTAATCGAATTCCGTCACTAATCTCAAACTCATGCACGATCTCTTGCGTCAAGAAGTTGCCGCCACCGCCGATCTGGTGGTGGTGAAAGTCGGCACCCGCGTGCTCACCGGAGACGACGGGTTGCTCAACCGTGCCCGCGTCACGTCGCTGGCCGAAGAGCTGCACCAGGTGATGGCCGGCGGCCGCCGCGTGGCGCTGGTCAGCTCCGGGGCGGTCGGCTCCGGCATGGGACAGTTGGGCTTGAAGAAACGGCCGGCCGATTTGGCCCACTTGCAGGCGGTGGCCGCCGTCGGGCAAGCCCATCTCGTGCAGGCCTACGATCAGGCCCTGCGGCAGCATGGCCGCCACGCCGCGCAGTTGCTGCTGACGGCCGACGACCTGGACCACCGCACGCGGTATCTCAACGTCCGCAACACGATTCTGGCGCTGATGGATTTGGGCGCCGTGCCGATCATCAACGAGAACGACACGGTGGCGGTGGATGAGTTACTCACCACGTTCGGCGACAACGACCGGCTGGCCGCGATGGTCACCAACCTGCTGCGGGCGCCGCTGCTGGTGCTGCTCAGCGACGTTGACGGACTGTACGACGGTCATCCCCGCGACCCGGCGTCGAAGGTGGTTCACACGGTCACGTCCCTCGACGCCTCCGTCACAGGCCTGGTGCGCGAGATGGGCCCCGGCATGGGCAAAGGAGGAATGGCCAGCAAGCTCGAAGCGGCGCGGCTGGTCACCACCGCGGGCGAAAACTGCGTCATCGCCGGCGGCCGCACCCCCGGCAACCTGGCCCGCATTTTGGCCGGCGAAATCGTCGGCACGCTGTTCGTCCCGCAAGGAGGGACCGTCAGTTCCCGCAAACGGTGGATCGGATTTACCGCACAGCCCCGCGGCAAACTGACGCTCGACGCCGGCGCCCAACGGGCAGTGGTCGAGCAAGGCCGCAGCCTGCTGGCAATCGGCATCGCGGCCGTCGAAGGCAAGTTCGTCAAAGGAGACGTGGTGTCGCTCTGCGACGGCAGCGGCACGGAGTTCGCCCGCGGTCTGACAAACTACAACGCGGCCGATGTCGAGAAAATCAAAGGCCTAAAACGCGACGCCATCGCAGCGGCGCTGTCGCATTGTCCGTATGATGAGGTGATTCACCGGGACAATATGGTGCTGACGGGGGGATGAGGGGAGAAAGCTATCGGCTATCGACGGTCAGCTATCGGCTTTTGAATCTTGTGATGCGACTGAGCAAACGACGATGAATTCGATCTTCCGCGAATTTCTCAAAGGCATGGCCCTGCTCGCGTTTGTCGTCGGCATGTTTTGCTGTATGGCTTGGTTTGTCGACCGGCCGGATGTTTGGAATTGGCGATTTCGAATTGCCGGAGCGGCGTTGGCTCCACTAGGTCTGGCCGCCTTTCTGCTGCTACATTTTCGTCGCGACTTGGCTCCTGATTTTCTCCGGAAGCAATTCGGCAACTATTTCGAACGAGGCGGCTTTTGTTTTGGCTTCACCGCTGAAGTTCAACATGGCGTCTGTTATTTGGTCGCCCACTTCCAGAATCAGCACGTTCGCTCCTGCGTGGGCCGAATTGCCTTGCGGCCGGCCGAAGGATTTTTCGACGGACGTATCCAGTACGACACGATTTCATTTGAAATCCCCTGCGGGCCGGCCGCGTATGGCTTTACCCGCATCTCCATTCCGGTCCCCAAAGGGATTCAGGGAACCAAGCAAAGATTTGAAGTCGGCGCGGCAGTCGAGTATCCGCAGGGACGAGGCCGGCAGCTGCGTTTTCATCCAGGCATTTCGATCCGCTCCAACAGCAAGTTCAACGAGAAGTTTCGCACGGCGATTATGGCGATTGGAGCTGCAGGTGGTTCCTTAATTCTGATCCGTCCCGCCACCGTCACGGTGTCCATGCCGATTGAAGTAGCGGAAGATATTGTCACACCTATCGATCCGGAGATTACTACACTCTGGAAGCTTGGCGACGCTGTGCCGACGATTATGAAATAAACCGGAGCGAACTGAATCACCGGACTTCAGCCAACATAGTGCTGCAGCATCTACGGCGGGCGCAAGCTTGGATTTCAACCGACATTCGCCCGATTAGTGCCCTAACCCGCGGCTGGCATAGCCAGTGGCACACGGAAGGAGCAAGGCGGGACGAACGCGTATTAGTGATGCCTGCCGGTTTACCCCCGGGCGGAGCCCGGGGCTATGTTCTGCAGTGCAACCCTCTACTGCACTCGAATCGTAAACGGCAGCACCGTCAGCGTCGGCTCGCTGAACAGCCGGCCGAGGTTTTCCATATCCGAAAGCGGCGCCACCACGCCGGCCGGCAATGTCGCTTGCACTTTCTGCCCGAGCCGCGTATCGACCGTCGGCCCGTCGAGCAACTGCTCGAAGAAGCTCTTCGGCTTCGGCAGAATCAGCAGTTCGCACTTCTCCCCCTCGGGCACGTTGCCGAGCTTTTTGGCTTCGGCTACGGCGTCGTCGAGCGTGCCGATTTCGTCCACCAGTCCGTTGGCCTTGGCTTGCAGGCCGGTGAAGACGCGTCCTTCGGCCATGGATTGCAGCTTGGCCAGGTCCATCTTCCGCCCTTGGGCCGCCTTTTCGGTAAACTGGTCGTACGTTTCCTTCATCAGCCCTTGAATCGTCTTGCGCTCCGAATCACTAAACGGGTTGTTTATCGAGAACAGGCCGCTGTTGCGGCCGCGGCTGATCACGTCGGTGTTCACGCCCACCTTGTCCATCAGCCCGCCGATGGCCAGCTTGCCGCCGACGACGCCGATCGAGCCGGTCAGAGTCCCCGGCTCGGCGTAGATCTTTTGCGTTCCCATCGAAATGTAATAGCCGCCGCTGGCCGCCACGTCGCCCATGCTAGCGATGATCGGCTTCTTCGATTTGACGATCTCGCGCCACATCAGGTCGCTGGCCAGGGCCGAGCCGCCAGGGCTATCGACCCGCAGCACGATCGCCCGCACACGGTCGTCCTTTTGCGCGGTGCGCAGGGCCTTGATGATCGTGTCGCCGCCGAGCGTGCCGCCGCCGAACATTCCCTGCTGGCTTTCGCCCGGCATGATGGTGCCCACGGCGTACACGATGGCGATCTTATGCGGTGAGAGCGACAGCGAACCCGGCTCCTGGCCGGAGAGCAGTTCCACCAGCTTGAACAGGCCGCCGAGCCCCGAAAAGTCGGCGTCGATCTGCTTCTTGCCATAGTTGCTGATCACCGCCACCTCGGTGGCCCCTTTGTCATCGCCGATCGCTTTGCGCAGCTCGTCTGCATACGCCACGCGATCGATCAGGCCGAGCTCCTTCGCCTTCTTGGCGGTGAACAGGCCGTCGTCGAGCAATTTTTTAACGGCGTCCGGCTCCAGTTTGCGCGTGGTGGAAATACGGTCGACCATTTGGGCGTAAACGTCGTCGATCACCGATTGCAGTTGGGCGCGGAACTCGTCGCTCATCTGGCTGCGGGTGAACGGCTCGCCGGCTCCCTTGAAGCGGCCGACTTGCAGGATGTCTGCCCGCACGCCCAGCTTCTCGAACAGGTTTTTGTAGAACTGCACTTCCGCCCGCACGCCGGGGACCACCAGCGTGCCGGACTCCGGCATCACGATCTCGTCGCACGACGTGGCGAGCAGATAGTCGGCCGGCATGGCCGAGTCGACGTCGGCGTACACCTTCTTGCCCGACTTGCGAGTCTTGGCGACGGCGGCTCGTAGCTCTTCGATCTTGCCGCGGCCGATTTGCGGGCTACGGATCTTCAGCAGCACGGCGGCGATGTTTTTGTCTTTGCCGGCTTTGTCGAGCCGGGCCACGACGTCGCGAAGGCTGGGCTGGAGATCGCCGAACAGGCCGGCGTCGGCGTTCGTCTCTTCGAGCTTGCCGGAGATCTCGATCGAGGCGAGCGTGATTTTCTTGGCGGCGCCATCCACTTTGTCGGCGGCGGTGGCGGGCGATAAGCCGCAGAAGGCGAGTGCCGTTAGACCGGCAACGAGCGAGAGCAGAGTTCGTGACGTGCGCATCGGATGGTCCTCGCGTGGCGTGATTGGATGCCGATTGGATTCGGATGTCGTTTGGATGTGGGCCCTGCTTGAGGGCGCCTATAGTGTATCGCTCGGCAGGGGTGCGGTGCGAGTGGTTCGCCTCCCCGAGGCACGGGGTTTATCCCCGCGGAAATGGCTGCCTAACTAGACGTCCCCCACCCAACAGGTGTACATACGCTCTTGACGATCCCCTCGCCACTAATGTATATTTGAATACGTGTACGGTCGGCTCGCCTCCCCGGCGGCCGGCGTTTGCCTGCCCAATGAAGGATCCCGCCATGGCGTTGCTCGACAAGCTGACCAAGCGTCAGAAGACCGTTTATGAGTTCATCCGCGACAAGATTCGCAACCGGGGCTATGGCCCGACGGTTCGCGAAATCGGCGATGAGTTTGACATCAGCTCGCCCAACGGCGTGATGTGCCACCTCAAGGCCCTGGAAAAGAAGGGGCTGATCAGCCGCGAGAAGAACATGTCGCGGGCGATTCAACTGCTGAAGGAGCCGGTCGAAGAGCGGGGGTTGCCCCTCTATGGCCGCGTCGCCGCCGGTGCGCTGCTCGATGCAGTGGAAGTGCAGGAGCGGGTTGACTTTGAAGGACTGTTCACTCGCAAGAACAGCTTCGCGTTGAAGGTCCAAGGGGATTCGATGATCGAAGACGGCATCAACGATGGCGACTTCGTGATCGTCAAGAAGCAGCGCAACGCCCGCAAGGGGCAGACTGTTGTCGCCCAAACCGAAGAAGGGGAAGCGACGCTGAAACGCTTCTACCCCGAGA
Source organism: Planctomycetia bacterium (assembly GCA_021413585.1). Classification (GTDB taxonomy): domain Bacteria; phylum Planctomycetota; class Planctomycetia; order Pirellulales; family UBA7805; genus JAIOPX01. Next base: position 8,468 of record JAIOQB010000190.1, on the reverse strand, counting down.
AGGACCGCATCCGGCTGGAACCGGCCAACGCAGCGATGAAGCCGATCTATGTGCGTAATGCGCGAATTCTGGGAGTGGTGATTGGAGTGGTAAGGCAGGTGGAGTAGGGGCTGCTGCCCAGTTGGCTTGTCTCAAATGAGTTCGCAGGTGAAGACCATGAAAGAACGAATTGCAGTCAACGCGGCGATTCATTTTGGCAAGCCGTGCGTCGCCGGGACTCGCATTCCGGTCCAATCGGTGCTGGAACTCGTCCGCGAAGGAATTGCCTTTAGCGACATCATCCGGGATTACTATCCGGATCTGGAGCTTGAAGACGTTCGCGCCTGCTGTACCTTGTAATTATCCACCCAGATTGTGAGTTCCCCCATGGCCCAAACTGCCCGCGCTCGAGTCGTTCGCATCGGCAACTCTCGGGGTATTCGCATCCCCAAAGTTTGGCTCGACCAGCTTAACCTGGGCGACGAGGTGGAGTTGGCCGTTCGTCAGGGGGCGATTGTTGTCCGACGCGCGCGAGCCCCTCAAGTTCGCGAAGGATGGAATGACGCTTTTGAGGCGATGGCGGCGCATCATGACGACACACTGATTGACCAGGTCCGCGCGACAGACTGGGATCGGAAAGAATGGACCTGGTAATTCGTCGTTTCGACGTCGTGCTGGTCGTACTCGACCCGACGGTAGGTCACGAGATCAAAAAAACTCGCCCTGCGTTGGTGGTCTCTCCCGATGAGATGAACGCACATCTCGAAACACTGATCATCGCCCCCATGACAACCACAGGCAGGCCCTATCCAACGCGGATCCCCTGCCGGTTTCAGGGAAAAGTTGGCCAGATCGCCCTCGATCAGATCCGAACTATCGACAGGCGGCGGTTGCTTCGCCGCCTCGGCCGCGTCGGACCGAAGACTCAGCGGGAGACCCTTGCGGCCCTAGGGGAGATGTTTGCTGAGTAGGGGACGTAGGGTGGTTCTCAAACCCGCCACACTTTTTTCCAGGTCGCACGATTCAGTGGGGCTTCCACCCATCCCTCCATTGAGTCGTATCCTTCAATCCTCTCGACTGATTCAGTCCGCAGGATACGAGAACGTGCCCATAGGTATTCCTAATGCCGCGCGTGCTTAATGCGCCAATGCGCGTTAAAATCCCGGCATGGAAAACGCTAAACCCCCACGTCGCCGTTTTCAGTTTAGCTTGCGCTCCATTCTTATACTCACGACCGTGGTCTCGATCGCGGCCGGGATGCTAGCCGCGCCACTGGTGCGAATCAACGAGGAGACGGTAAAGCGGATAACGCCGGGCCTGACCTTAAAAGAGGTCGAAGGAGTCGTGGGCGGGCCTCCAGGTGACTACGACGGGATGGAGGCGCACTACGTATTCTCGTGCGATTCGGGGAGAATCGACAGTTCGGATCTCCGCATCAGCCAGTGGACAGGGCTCAACGGTGCGATCAGTTGCCGGATTAGTTTTTTGTCCGGCCAGGTAGTTGACGCTGATTACTGCCCTCCTCAAAGTCACCGTTGGTCGGTGTGGGCTTTTTCACTGGAAAGGCTTACACGATGCCCATTTTTCTGGCTCCACGCCAAGTCAAGTGTTCGTGATGCGCTGGAAAGCTTAGTCCTTCGTCTTCTTATCTGTGCAGTAATCGTCGTGCTGGTTGTCGTACTGAGCGGTCGATTCATCTCTGTCGCCCGACCCAATGCCCTTGGATTTCGGGGCATGCTGGGCATAGCGCTGGGACTGATATTATTTCCTGTCATTTTGTGGTTGATTAGCCCGACGACCAATCACTACCAGTCGCTTCTCGATGCGTTCGCATATTCTCTGGGTGGCGCTATTCTGGGCTGTCTCAGCGGAATATCTCTCGGTGCTGTGCGCCGATATCGCGCCATCTATGGTCCCATCTGGCCTGACGATGACTGATCTGCTGCTTCGTTCAGTTCTGAAAATCTGAACTCCACCTGTCACGCTCCTCGGCGCAGACGACCCACCCTACCCTACGCCGTCTCCTTCAACCCGCTCGTCTGATTCAGCTTGTTGTACAGCGTCTTCAAACTGATGCCGAGTTCCTCCGCCGCTTTCGGTTTGCTGCCGCCGTGGCGCGAGAGCGCCTGGTGGATGGCTTGCATTTCCAGGTCGCGGAGCGAAATCGGCCCGTTGTCCGCGATGTGCGCGGCACGCAGCCGCTGACGGGCTTCAAAATTGTCCGGCAGGTTATCAACGCCGATGATGCCCGTGTCGCACAGGATGGACGCGTGCTCGATTACGTTGGCCAGCTCGCGCACGTTGCCCGGCCAACTGTGGGCGGCCAGGATCCGCACCGCCTCGGGATCGATCTGCGCGGCGCCGCGGCCGTTGCGGCGGAACCGGGCCAGCAAATGGCTGGTGAGCAAGCCCAGGTCGTCAATCCGCTCGCGCAGGCTAGGCAATAAAATCTCGAATGTGTTGATCCGGAACATCAAGTCTTCGCGAAAGTCGCCGGTGGTTACCATGTCTTCCACGCAGCGGTGCGTGGCGCAGATCACGCGCACGTCAACGATCAGCGACTCGTTCTCGCCGACGCGGCGAATCTCGCCACTCTCCAGAAACCGCAGCAGCTTGGCCTGCATCGCCTTGGGCAACTCGCCAATTTCATCGAGGAACAGCGTCCCGCCGTCGGCCACTTCAAACAGCCCGACGCGGTGATCGTCGGCCCCGGTGAACGCTCCTTTGCGATGGCCGAACAGTTCGCTTTCAATCAAATGCTCGGGCAGCGCCCCGCAGTTGATCGCCACGAACGGCTTGTCCGCCCGCAGGCTCTGCTGGTGCAGCGCGCGGGCGACCAATTCCTTGCCGGTGCCCGTTTCGCCACGAATCAGCACGGTGGAGTTCGTCGGCGCGACGCGCGTAATCAGCGACCGCACCTGCTGCATCAACCGGCTCTCGCCGACCAATTGCTGCGAGCCCTCCAGATGCTGCACCCGATGCTCCAGCGCCCGGCACTTGTTGACCAGTTCGCGCTTCTCCGCCACGCGGTTCAGCAACCGCTCGATCTCGGACAGCTTGCACGGCTTGGTGAGATAATCGAACGCCCCATGCCGCAGCGCGGCCACGGCGGTGTCGAGCGACGACTTGCCGGTGAGCACCACCGCTTCCGTGTCGGGCGAGAGTTGCTTCGTCCGTCCGATGACGTCGATCCCGCCGAGCCCCGGCATGTCGAGGTCGACGAGGATGCAATCGAACGTATTGAGTTCCAGTGCGGCCACGGCGGTCAGCCCGTCCGGACAGACGGTCACTTCGTGCCCCATGCGGGGCAGTTCGCGACTCATCAGTTCCTGCAACGAGCGTTCGTCGTCTGCAAACAGCAGCTTGAGGCCTTTAGGCGGCTTGGTGGCGATGTTCCGTCTCCTTATTCGCTCCGGCCAGGGGGAGCGTCACCCGCAACCGGGACCCGCATCCCGGACCTTCACTTTCAGCTTTCATTTGTCCGCCGTGGTCGGCCACGATGCGGAAGGCGATCGACAGCCCCAACCCGGTCCCCTGCCCTGACCGGCGGCGCGTGTAGAACGGTTCAAACAGATGCTCCAACACTTCCTTGGTCATGCCGCAGCCGTCGTCGACGACCATGATCTCGGCCATCCCCTCGCGGATGCCCAACTCCACGGTGACCGCGCCGCCGGGATCGAGGCTGTCGAGCCCATTGACGATCAAATTCAACAACACCTGCTTGAGTTCCTGAGGATTGACCGGCGCGATAACCGACTTGCTCGGCCGCAGCACCACTTTCTTGTCGTTGTACTTGCCCAGGTGGGCCACCATGTCGATCACCGCCTGCACCAGCTCGCGGAGGTCGGTGTTCGTGCGGCGCGATTCGCCCAATCGGGAGAAATCCAGCAGCTTCTCGGTGATCTCCTTGCAACGAAACGCCTCTTGCTGAATCATCTGCAGGTAGGTGCGAACGCTTTCCGAAGGGTCCGCATCCCCCAGAGTGCCGGCCGCGTGCTGCCGCTCCAATGACTCTGCGCACATGGCGATCGACGCCAGTGGATTGTTAATCTCGTGTGCCACGCCGGCCGCCAGGAAGCCGACGCTGGCCAGTTGTTCGCTGCGCACCACTTGCCGCGTTCGCTCGCGCACCTGGCGGTCGAGGTCGGCGCAAATGGCTTGGAAGCGTTCCGTCATCTGGTTCATCGCGCGGGCCAGCTCGGCCATTTCGTCGTCGTTGGGCAATTCAATGCGATGGTCAAAGTCCCCGCCGGCCACGCGCCGCGATCCGGCCACCAGCACGCCCAACGGCCGGAAGATCCAGATGTAAAACAGCCACCCGCTGACGATCAGCATCACTGCCGCCAACACTCCCGAGCCGTAACCGAAGAAGATCAGCGTCCGCTGCTGGGCCCGCATGTCGATGGCAAAATTCTTCATCCGCTCGTGTAGGAAGCTGGGGAGCGCCGCGGAGAGCGCTTGCAGCCGGCTGACGCTGGCGTCGGCACGGGCCATCTGGTTGTCGTCGAGCATCCACTGCGGCGCGCGATCGACCTGGGCCAGTTGCTCGAGCGTTTCGTCGATCCCGCGCACGGTTTCTTCCTCGCCCCGATAATCGCCGATGCGCATGCGGTTGATGTCGTGCTCGTCGAGAAACTCGCGGTAGCGGTCCAAGGTCTGGCGAATGGAATTTAGCTGCATCGTGAATTGATCGTGCAGAATGCGGCCGTCGAGCGATGTGTTTTCCACGCCGGCGTGATTGAACTCCGCCAGCCAGCGGGTTTCGCCGAGTGTGACGCGCAGGTCGCTCACCTGGCGATTCAAGTCCGATGCCACCGGCAATTCATTGGCTCGGCCCGCCACTCCTTTGACCAGCCCGCGAAAAGAATAGAACCCAATCAGCGCCGCCGACGACAACGCGACGACAATGACCGCAAGCAGGGCCAACTGCAGATAGAGCTTCTTGCGAATTGGCCAGCGAGAAAGCAACGGGCGACCTCCTTGTCGCGCACCGCGCCGTCGGCGGGTGCAAAATGCCCCGCCCAGTCCGTGGCGGGGTGCCGGATGGTCGGTGAGTTTAGCAGGTAGCGGCAGGAGCGACAATCGGAAGCTGGCAAGAGGGCGCGAGTGCTAGCATTGGGATGCCTTCGGCATCGTGCGAAGGGTTTGAAGGTGTGAAGGGTGTGAAGGGACTCGGGGCTGAGCGTTTTGGAACCAACGTCAGTACCGCATCACGTCTCGCATCAAACCGACGCCTGCCACGGCGATCAGGATATTGGCCGACCAAATAGCAGAAGGGGGAATCACTCCTTGCTTGGCCTGGATGAAGGTGATCATGAAGAGCGGATAATACACCAGCAGAATGGGCAGGAAGCAGAGAAAGAAGCTGGTCAGGAAATTCGCGTTGCGCATGCGGATCGCCAGGGGGGCCCCAATCATCACAAAGCACAGGCAACAAAATCCGCCGGCCCAACGACGGTACGGCTCGGCGATGAGTCGGGAAAGCTGATGTTGATACGATCGCAATTGCTCGCGGTAGTCCTGCCACGATCCGGGACCCAGCTCCGTCAGCTCGCCGGTGAGCATTTCAAACGCCGCGCGGGAGGCCGATTGCTGCTGCAAGTCCTCGATCCGCTGCCGCTGCAGCACGATGGCCGGCGGAATCTGGCTCAGCGGCATCTCGGCTGGCGCCCCGGCGCGCCCCCGGCGCTGGCTTTCCGAAAGCGGCAGCACGCGCCGCTCGGTGCCGGGAAAATCGACCTGCACGCCGCCGCTGGTGGCGCTGCCATTGTGCAACAGTAGCGTGAGCGTGTCGGCCGCCGGATCGGCTTTTAGCTCGGCCCATTCGGCCCGAATCATCACCGACGGCGAGTCCTCGTCCGCCTGCAGCGTGACGATCGGATCGAGTAGCCGCCGCTGGTCGACCCCCTTCACCGTGATGGAAAACCGGTGCGTGCTGAATGAGCGCTGCGACTGCAAATGCCCATAGGCGATCTCTTCGATCGAGCCGATGATCACCCGTTTGATTCCTTCGGTGCTCCAGCCGGCCGCCATGTCGTTGATCCAGACTCCGGCCAGGCTGAGCAACGTCATGGCCGCCAACATCGGCCACAGGATAGCCCAAGGGGAAATGCCCAGGGCCTTGAGCGCCACCACCTCGTTGGAAGACGACATCCGGCCGTACACCATCGAGACGGAAAACAGCGCCGTGGCCGGCAACGCAAACTGCAGCGCCTGCGGCAACACGTACGGCAGCAGTTGGGCGATCTGAAAAGCCCCCAGCCCCCCCTCCTCATGAGCCCGCTTGACCACCACCACCAGCACCAGCAGCAGCGTGATGATGGAGAGCGAAACAAAGAACACGGCCAACAATTGGCCCAACAAATAGCGAGTCATGATCCGCATGGGGCGCAGCCTTGCATGGCCCTCGGCGGGGGTGGGGTTAGAGCCGCAGGGTCGGGCGTAGTGTCGCGACCACCCGGGAGGTGCGTCAAGGCGAATCCGCTAAACCTACGTCTATTTGCGAAAATTCCAGCACAATGCAAGCATCTCTACTCTGCCCCAATTCGAGAACAAAGTGCCGGTGATGGGGATTCTGCCCCCTCTTACACGAAGATGGCTTGAACTACCAAGCACTCTCAATAAACTTGGAGATATCACTCAGGGGGAATTACATGCGTCTACTAATAGCTGCCACCATCATTTGCTGCTCATCGCTGGCGACTGCCCAGGCGTATAGAGTCGGCGACAGAGTGGTGGTGGTAACCAAAGACGCGCCCATCAAAATTGGGCGAGATGTCGTTGATCGCGGCGCCCTCGGAACAGCCCTGACCGTAACTCAGGTAAATGGAGATTGGCTGCGAGTAAGCAATCAGCAAACCGGCTGGATCGAAAAGACGGATGTCGTAGCGGTTGATCAAGCGATGGAATACTTTTCCAAGGCTATCATCAAGAACCCCGATAACACGGACTTTGTGGATGCCCAGGCTTTAGTCCGCGATCAGAACGGGGGCGTCAGCTTCGCCATCGAGGAATTTACGAAGCTCATCGCCAAAGAACCCAACGAGGTGTATTACCGGACAGAGCGCGCCAATGCATTCATTGAGAAGAAGGAATTATTAAAAGCCATTGACGATTTTACCCAGGCCATCCGGCTCGATCCCAGTGAGTCGCAATGGTATTTCCGGCGTGCGGATTGCAAGGCGGATATGGGAGATCTGAAAGGTGCTATCGCAGATGACACCGAGGCAATTCGGCTGAATTCTGATTATGTTGACGCATTGGCCCATCGAGGATACTTGCGACTGAACTTGTATGACTACAAGGAGGCAATTGCGGATAGCTCGCGGGCCATACTTCTCGATCCCGACTATGAAATGGCGTACGAAAATCGGGGATTGTCCAGAATGCAACTCGAAGACTTTGCAGGCGCGGCTGCAGACTACAGCGAGGTGCTTCGAATCCACCCGAACTATCATCAAGCATTTCGCAATCGGGCCGTCTGCAATGACAGCATGGGAAACTTCAAAGACGCGTTAGCCGACTTCAAAAAGGCAGTTGAGATCTGGCCCGGCGACGTCGCGTCAAGTCAGGGAATAGCATGGCTGCTGGCAACTTGTCCTGAAGTAAACTTACGCGACCCCAAAAAGGCAGTTGAAATTGCAGAGGATCTGGTTCGTCACCGCGCCGAGTACATTGCCCTGATTGATGAATGGAAGTCGTGTGAAACTATGGCTGCAGCGTACGCTGCGAATGGCAACTTTGAAGGTGCCATCAAATGGCAAACGATTGCGATCGAACGAGCCCACTTCAACGATCGTCCCGATTTCCGCGCTCGGCTAGAGCTTTTCAAGCAACACAAGCCGTATGTTCGACCGGCTAAGAAATGAGAGCGGAAACGTGGAAGGAACCTTGTCGGTCAACGCGCGACCGTATCTCTGGACAGTGGTATTTCCACACGTCGCACTCAAGGCCCCGCGGCTGCCTCAGATCAAATTCACATCCGAATCCGAGCGGTGCTTCAATTCGCCGCGGCGACGGCGGAGGTCGTCGACCACCATCATGATGGTCCGGGCGTGCCCTTGCAGGGCCGCGACATAATCGCCCGCCTTATCGGCTTGCTCGGCTTCTGTGCGCATCCGCTGGAAGCTATCCCAATCGACTTTCCATTGCTGCTGCGTGGCGGCGTCGCGCAGTTGAGAGGCGACGTGGGACAGATCTCGGACGACTTCACGCGTGGGCGGGGAGACCAAGTGCATGTGCGGGCCGCGCCCCAGCGGCGTGCGGATCGGCATGCCGACCTCCGTGGTGGCCGCCGGCTCTCCCCGCTGCATCAAGGCCACGACCAGCGACACGGTGGCGGTCAGCGCGGCCACCCCCGCCGGCAGCAGCATCCCGCCAAACACCAGCGCTCCGGCCGCCACCAGCGATAGCGCCGCGATGGCCCAGGCGATGATTTGAACCAGCGGCCCGCGCTTCGCCGGCGGCAGCGGCGGCGCTTCGATTTCCGT
>JAIOQB010000189.1 GCA_021413585.1 Planctomycetia bacterium | reverse complement strand
TCCGATTTCGAAACCGCGTCGCGCACGAGCGATCGCCGTACCAGGGCGTGGAACTGCGCTTCAGTCCAGAACGCTTCGCGCAGCTCGGCGTCGGCTTGCAACAGGCTGCCCAGCTCGGCCGTTTCTTCGGGCGAAAGCATGCCGTCGAAATGCCGGGCCAGCAGATTTTCGAATCGCTCGCGGTCCATGCTAGCCTTCTTTCCAATGCGGCAGTTTCTTCTCGATGCATTCGCGCAGCGCAACCCTGGCGCGGGTGAGCATCACGTGGACGGATTCGACCGCCAACTTCATCCGCTCGGCGATCTCGGCCGGCCGGAGCGCGTCGACGTAGCGCAGTTGAATCGCCTGCCGCGAGCGGGGGGCCAACTCATCGGTGCATTCGGCCATCGCCGTGAGTCGCTCCCCCTGCTCGTCGAAGTCGGGGGCGGCGGCGGTCAGCGTGTCGATCACGTCGGGAGAGAACGTCCGCGGGCTGCGGCGGTTGTCGCGGGCCAGCTCCAGCAGCTTGAACTTGCCGATTGCCCGGAGCCAGGCGAGAAAGTTCGTGCCCGACTGGAATTGATCGGCCCGCTGCATGGCGGTGAGAAACACCCCGTGCAGCAAGTCATCGACCGTGTTGGCGTCGGGGAGCAAGGAAAGCAGGTAATCGCGCAGCCCCCCGCTGTGCTGCAGAAACAGCTTCTGCACCAGCATCGTGTGCTGGTTGGCGTCGGAGGGTGAGTCGCGATCGGTCATTGGCAGCCGTGGCCGAAAGGCATTGGAAACGGGCCGCCGCCGGCAGATCGCCGCGGCCCTCTTTTTCCCATCGGACACTAATGACGCAAGAACGCGAAAACTTAGCAGGGAAAGTGGAGATTTTCTGACGAATGCACCGGCGCGTCATAGCCCCGGGCTATGGAGCTTACTTCGGCAGGGGCAGGACGATCATTGCGTTTTCCGCGAACGTCGCCTCGCCCGGCTGGCCGTCCAGCTGGTATTTGATCTTCAACTGCTTGCTGCTGCCCGGGGCCGGGTCGCCGCCGAAGCTGGCGTTGTAGCTGGGCGAGGGCAACGCCAAGAGCGGCAGGTCGCCGGCCGCTTTGCGCAGGATTTCGGTGACATCTTTTTGCCGGGCGCCGGCGCCATATTCGGCTTTGACGATCTCAATCTTGACCGGCTTGAGGCCCGCCTGCGCGAGCAGCTTCTTCACGTCCGCCGGCTGGCCGCCGATCTTCTGCACGATCACCAGCGCCGTGCGGTTGGCGTCGGCCGCAATTGCCGGGATCTGCATCGCTTTGACCGCCACGCCGAGCGCCTCGCGGCTGGGATGGCGCTGAAGAACTTCCAGCACCAGCTTCTGCTCCGATTCACGTGGAGTAATCTCCAGCGCCGCGCGACAGATCTCCGCCCGTTGCGGCTCCGGCACGGAGAACTGGCGGACCAGCCGCAGGCAGCCGCGCATCGCGCGGGCTTTGTACTTATCGTCGGGAGCCGTCTTCGCAAGATCCAACAGCACCGGCGCCGCGTCGACCGTCATCCACGCCCCCAGCAGCCGCGTGGACGTGTCTTGCAACTGGGCGTCGGCGTCCTTGCCGGCGGCGCCGAGGGCGGCGAGCGCGTTGGTGCCGCCGACCGCGCCGAGAATCTCCAGCATCTCGACTTTCTTTGCGACATCCGATCCACCTTGATTCATCGCCGCCACGAGCAGCTTGGCGCACGCTTCGCGATCCGCCATCCGGATGCTCGCGGTGCGGAGCGCCTGCCGGGCCACCGGGCCGTCGTCGGCGTTCTTCGGCGCCGTGGCGCGGGCAATCAAAATCGGCAGGCCGTCCGGGCCGACCGTCGCGCCCAGGGCCGTGAGCGCCGCGTGGCGAATCTGCGGATCGGTGCTATCAACCGCCTGCTGCAAAGCGGCGGTGGCGTCGATGCGGCGCTGGCCCACCAGCTCGATCAACAGCGGCAGCAGATTGTTCTCCGCCTTCGACAACCGGGCGACAATTTCCGCGTCGACCTCATTGCCGGGGAGCACGGCGAGCGCCGCGCGACCGGACTGCGCGATCTCTGGATCGGCGTCGATCGATATCTCCAGGAGCGTGGGGACGGACGAGGCGTTACCCGCACGGCGCAGAATGCCGATCGCCGCCAGCCGGGCCGGCTTGGGCCCGCTCTTGGCCGCCTGCAACACGGCGGGCGAAGCGACCGTGTCGCCCCGATCGGCTAGTGCCTGCAAGATCAGCGCCGCGCGGTCGGGGGACGTGCTGACCGCTTCCGCCGCCAGGGCGTTGGCCACGTCGCTCCCCGGCAACTCTCGGGCGGCACACAAGCCAATGTACAGCAGCGCCTTGTCCTTCGACCGCAGCTGCTCGATCAAGAGCGGGATGCCGGCCGATTTTCTCGCCAGGATCGCCCCGCGGGTCGCTTCCAGAATCCGGGGCTTGGGGACCTCGGCCTGGCGGACTTCGTCGTACACCGCCGCCGCTTCGGCCGCTTTGTCCTCCGCCAGCAGGCGCTCGGCGCAGAGGATGCAACCCTCGGCAATGCCCGAGCGAACGCCGGCCGGCGCGGCGGCGAGCGACTCGCGCAGCACCTTGCACGCCGCCGGATTGCCGATATGCCCCAGGGCCACCGCCGCGGCGGAAGCGACTTGTGCGTCGGCGTTTTTCAGTTGAGCGGACAGGCCGTCGACCGCCGCCGCGTCGCGCCGCACGCCGATCGAGTTGATCACGCCGATCAGCAGCTTGCCGTTGAGCTTGGGCATCGCGTCGCGCAGCGCCTCGTCCGCCTCGGGGCCGGGAATCGCTTCGAGCGCGATCCGCGACCAGGAGGCCAACTGCTCGTCGGCCAGCAGCGGCGCGAGCAGCGGGATGGCGTCCTTCGAGCCGTATACCGCCAGCCGCTTGCAGGCCATCGCCTTTTCCGCCTTCGGCGAGTCCGACTTGAGGACGGCAATGGACTGGCGTTCTTTTTCTTTGCTGGCTGATGGATCGGCGGCGGCGAGGGCCATCGTTGCTGTTGATGCAAATAATGCCGCGACGAGTCCGACGCGATAAGCAATCCGGTGTGTCTGGTGCATATTCAATCTCCCGCCGCTATGTTCTTGCCTGGGACTTTGGAAGTAAGGTATTGAAACAACTATCTGATTGGGTGCCTGGGGCAACGCCCCAGAAACTTGAGGCCGAATCCACTGGGGCGTTGCCCCAGGCACCCGGCTCTCTGCCGCCACGTCTACAACCGCCACGGCTCGCGCAGCGCCTCCGACCGCAGCCGGTTCGCCTCCGCGTCGTCGAGGAACTCGTGCGTCACGGGATCGAACTTCAGCGGTCGATTCAAAAACACAGCGATGTTCGCCGCGTGGCAGGTGATGTGCGAATAACACGCCGCGTCGGCATGGGCCTGCGGCTTGCTGCGCGTCTTGACGCAGTCGAGGAAATCGCGGACGTGGAACGTGGCCGGGTAGCCGCCGATTTCGGCCACTTTTCTACCGGCCAGCAGGGCAGGGGAGCTCAGCACCAGCTTGCCGCTGTCGCCCGTCTCGACCCAGCCGGTTTCGCCCTCGAAGCGCACGGGGCACGAGCCGAGCGGCAGCCAGCCGTCGCCGCGGATGATCAGCTCGACGCCGTTGGCATAGCGGGCCGTCACGCGACCGTTCTTCGGCGGGTTGTATTCAACGGGCGACGTGTGATCGGCGCTGGCCGCCAGTTGGCACAGGTCGACGCAGTGCGAGCCCCACTCCAGCACGCCGCCGCCGACCAATCCGCCTCCCTTTTCAAAGTTGAAGCCGTCCAGGTGCCGGTTGTTGAACGGTCGCCAGGCGGCCGGGCCAAGGTACATGTCCCAATCGACCACCTCTTTGTTGGGCTCCTTCTCCGGCGTGAACCAGCCGCTCATGGCGGTGGTCATGCCAGCCGGATGGGCATGCACCGCTTTGAGCTGTCCCAGCTTGCCGGTGCGGGCCAGCTCGCAGGCGAAGGCAAAGTGCGGCAGGTTGCGGCGCTGCGTGCCCGCCTGGAAGACGCGGCCGGTGCGGCGCATCGTGTCGGCCAGGATCAGGCTTTGCGAAATGTTTTTGGTGCAGGGCTTTTCGCAGTAGATGTCTTTGCCCGCCTTGGCGGCGGCCATGGCAGCGGTGGCGTGCCAGTTTGGCCCGGTGGCGATCAGCACGGCGTCGATATCGGGCCGGTCGAGCAGATCGCGAAAGTCGCGATATGTCTGGCAGGCCTGATTGTGGTACTTGCCGTCCGCCATTTGCTTCACTGCCGCGCGGCGGTTGGCCTTCACGTCGCACACGGCGACAAACTGCACGTCGGGCTGTTGCAGGAAGCAGGTCAGATCGTACGTCCCCCGGTTGCCGATCCCGATGCCGCCGACCACGATCCGCTCGCTGGGTGGAACCGAACCATCGAGCCCGAGCGCCGAGCTGGGAATGATCTGCGGCGCAATCGCCAACGCGCCCACCTGCGCGGCAGTCTTGAGAAACTTGCGTCGATTGACGGTGGTTGAGCGTTTCAACATGTTGGGTCTCCTGATAACAAGGGGAGAACGCGATTTATTTGAACCACAGAGGCACAGAGAAGCTTAATGTCTAATGTCTAAATCCCAATGTCTAAAAAATCTGGCTCAGCTCCTCCATTGGACATTGGGATTTAGACATTGGGATTTTCTCCTCTGTGTCTCTGTGCCTCTGTGGTGAAAAAAATTTCTTACTTCCGCAGATTCTCAAAAAGATACAGCCCCGACTTGCCTGGGCAAACCAGGTCCAGGTCGCCGTCGCCATCGATGTCGACCGGGGCCATTTGCAGCCCGGTGCCGGCGGTGCCGGGGGGGAAGTCTTTTAATGCCCAGCGGTCTTGCGCCTTGGGCGGGGCGTTTTTCGCGGGCTCTCCTTCAAAAATCGCCTGCCGGGTCCAGCCGCCACTGCCGCCGCCCGCCGCTCTGTTGTACTTGAACGAGTAGATGCACGGCTTGTCGGTGGCCCCCGGCTCGGCCTCGTGGGCATAGACCCGCTTGCCGGTGACCAGTTGCGGCGTGCCGGAGCCGTCCAGATCGACCCATTGCAGCGTGTGAACCTGCGAGAACGTGTTGTCGATGTCGTGCTTCGTCCACGCGCGGTGGCCGTTGGCGTCGATCGTTTGCTGGAGCCAGTGCAGGCCAAAATTGTGCCCCATTCCCCAGAGGATGTCGGCATGGCCGTCGCCGTCCACGTCGCGGCCGAGGATGAACACGCTGGCTGCGCCGAGGTCGAACTCGCGGTGAAACACCCAGCGCTGGGTGGATGCTTCGGCTGGCTGCTCGTACCAACCCTTGGGCGTGATGATGTCCAGCCGTCCGTCGCCATTGATGTCGCCGACGCCGACGCCGTGCCCTGCGCCTTCGGTCCCCAGCACATGCTTTGTCCAGACGACGCTCGGCTTCTGGGTCAATTCGTACCACGCCACTATGTTGCCGATGTTCGGCAGGAAGTCGGGGCGGCCGTCGCCGTTGATGTCCACCAGGTCGCCGGTTTCCATATTGCCCGGTGTGTCGATCGGATGTTCGATCCAGGGCTGCGTGGCGTCGCCGCCCGGGTTCTCGACCCAGCCGACGCGGCGGCCAAAGTAGTTGCAGGTGACAATATCGGGCCGGCCGTCGCCGTTGCAGTCGATGGGGCAATCGGCAAAATCTTCAAAGTAATGCGGGTTCGGACCACTGGCCGCGACGGTGCGCACCTTGTGGCGCGTCCAGCGCGGCGCTTCGTACCACGAGTCGCCGCAGAAGATGTCGAGCTTCCCATCCCCATTAAAATCCGCCACGCCGCAGGCCTCGAACGGCGAGTGGTCGTTGATGGCAATTTTGCGCCACCGCACCTCGGCCGGCGGCGCGCCGCAGGCAACCGGCGCGGCCGTGAATGCATACAGCAACGACACCCCCGCCAGAAAGATTCCCCAGCGCGCAACAGCGGGAAGCGGATGGACCATGAGGCTGCCGGCGAGGATAGGCGGGAGGGGGGCGTCCAACGTATAGATTAGCGAGCCGCGGCAGGGGAAAGCAAGGCGCCGTGTGCCACTGCTGGCTTGTCCAGCAGTGCCTTTTGTGGCCACTTCTTAGCGGTCGATTCATGAGCAAATCGTCAACTAGCCAAGCGTTAGCAAACGATTGCCATTCACACGCTGCCACCAAGCCACGGCCACAAGGCCAATAGGCCGGGAAATCCGCGATTCCGAATACTTTACCCACTTGTGAATTGAAGTCGCCAGAATTTTCCGCGAGGCCGCGGCTATGAAGTCGCCACATTCCGGCACTGCTGAGCAAGTCAGCAGTGGCACACGGCACCCGGCGTCCCTACGCGACGCTACGACCACGACTGATGGCATGACGGCTATATATCGGGGCCATGCCCAGTCAACATTGCGCCGAGGAGTGCCCAGACGATTAGCATCACCAGCGGCGACAGGATGAGCCATAATGCGATTCGCGTGATATTGGCACTGGATCCGCGATTTGACAGGATGAAATAAGCGCCGCAGACTAACGACGTGAGTATTTCGCCGGGAAACAGAAATGCGTAGAGAATAGCTGCGCCGAATCCGCCGTGTGTCTGTGTAAGGGCAACTGCGATTGTGACAATCGGCAATGCCACGATTAGCACGCGCTCCCCCTTGGTCCAACCTGTTGTCGATGGCTTCCGCCCGCTTTCTTCCATGACCTGCATTCTAACAGCGGGCGACGAACCAGGTGAACTGCTGGGTAGCGACTTAATCCTGTGTGCGGGCGGTCAATTCCGTCGGCGGCGGAGCCAAACGCCGGCCCAGATGAGGGCAGCCCCAATGATGAATGCCAGGATCGGTATCCAAACAAGGTGCGGCACTCCGGCCGCAATCGGCTCCCAGAACTTGAAGACTCCGACTAGCAGTCCATAAGCCCCGATAACGAATAGAGGCAGAGATACCACTCTGCACCACAACGGGGCTAACTCCGGCTCGACTATTTTCGGCGACTTGTATGGGTTGTTTTCCATCGCCTGCGGTGGCTTTCCTGATGCGCCACAGTTCGGTCGCGTCCAATTAGTATGTGCGGGGGAATCTAAAAAGGATGACCATTGCAAAGCCAATGGCATAAGCCACCATCGTTCCCACTCCGACTAATACCCAAAGCCTGGAGGGTTTGATGGACTTGCCAACAAGTCCGCCGATAGCTGCAAACGGCGCAATAAAACCGAAGTATCCAGCAAAGACCAGGGTGATGCCGGCAGCAGTGCTCAAATGCTCGTCAAATACGTGGCCGCACACAAATACCCAGGCCGCTATTCCCGCAGCCACTAAGAACGTGGCCCAGAATAGCTGGCGGAGCGTGAAGTGGAAGCGGGGCGACGTCATGTTTGCTACCGAGGATATTGTGAGTTGCCACCGCGCTCGTCAGGTAGATGCCGTCGCCGCAATTTTGACCAGACACGAAATCCGCCAATGATTAGCCCGGTGATGGCGGTGCCAACGATCCCACTTATCAATATCTGAAACCATACGGGCAACATAAACAGCGGATGCCGCTTCGGCGACGATACGTAGGCCCACCAGTCCGCAGATCGCCAAAAGCTAGCGCTGACACTTACTAGAAACAACAACCAAAACAGCGATCTGAGGCTGAACTTGAAGCGGGGCTTTTCCATGGCCCTGATTCTAGCACGAGGCTGGGTCGTGGATGGACTGGGAAAAGGAGATGGAATCTCAGGTCCCGGAGGGACGCTTGAACATTCGCGGTGAAATACTTCGGGCTCGCACGTATCCCATCGAGTGCGCTGTCTTCAATCGTCCCTACGGGACGCCGACGAAATGCGCGCTGTAAATTACCCAGCGATAAATCGCTGGGCTACTATCGGGCGTCCCTCCGGGACGGGGTGTCGCGTACCCAGGGCTTCGCCCTGGGCAATCGCATCTCGGCCTTTCAGGCCGAAGGTCGTGGGTGCAAGCACCCACGCTACGCATTTCTCACAACTGACAACGGACCACTGACAACTGACCAATCACGCCAACAACTTCTTCACCACCTCCCCATGCACGTCCGTTAACCGGAAGTCGCGCCCTTGGAAGCGGTAGGTGAGCTTCTTGTGGTCGAACCCCAAGAGGTGCAGGATCGTGGCGTGAAGATCATGCACGTGGACCGGGTCTTCCGTGACGTTGAAGCCGAAGTCGTCGCTGGCACCTAGCGTCATGCCGGGCTTGATGCCGCCGCCGGCTAGCCACATCGAGAAGCAATTGGGGTGATGGTCGCGGCCGTCGGCCCCTTGTACCATCGGCGTGCGGCCGAACTCGCCGCCCCAGATGACCAGGGTGTCGTCGAGCAGGCCGCGCTGCTTGAGGTCTTTGACCAGCGCGGCGCTGGCCCGCTCCGTCTCGCCGCACACGCTCTTGAGCCCCGACGTCAGGCCGCCGTGATGGTCCCACGCTTCGTGAAAGATCTGCACGAAGCGGACTCCCTTCTCGATCAACCGCCGGGCAAGCAGGCAGGCGTTGGCGTAGTTTGATTTGCCCGGTTCGGCGCCGTACATCGCCAGCGTTTGCGGCGACTCGCGCGTCAGGTCCATCACCTCGGGTGTGACTCCCTGCATCCGGAACGCCAGCTCGAACGAGTTGATCCGCGTGGCAATTTCCGGATCGCCCACGAGGTCCAGCCGTTGCTGGTTCAAGGCTTTGATCGCGTCGAGCGTGTCGCGCTGGGTGCGGTTGTCCACGCCGGTGGGGTTGGAGAGATATAGCACCGGATCTCCCTGGCCGCGGAAGGGAACGCCCTGGAACGACGTGGGCAAGAACCCGCTTCCCCAGTTGCTGGCCCCGCCGCTGGTTCCCTTGTGGCCGGTGCTGAATACGACGTAGCCGGGCAAGTCCTGCGATTCGCTCCCCAGGCCGTAGGTCACCCACGAGCCCATCGACGGCCGGCCGAACTGCTGGGTGCCGGTGTTCATCATGATCTGGCCCGGCGCGTGGTTGAAGGCGTCGGTCTTCATCGACTTGATGATGGCGATGTCGTCCACGACGTCGGCCAGGTTCGTGAGCAGTTCGGAAATCTCGGCCCCGCTTTGGCCATGCTTGGCGAACTTGAAGCGCGGGCCGAGCAGCTTGCTGTTGGGCGTGATGAACGCCGCGCGGTAGCCTTGCAGCAACTCGGGGGGCGGAAGCTTGCCGTCGAACTTTTCGAGTTCGGGCTTGCGGTCGAACAGTTCCAGATGGCTGGGGGCGCCGGCTTGGAACAGGTAGATCACTCTTTTGGCTTTGGCGGGGAATTGCGGCTGGCGGGGGGCCATCGGATCGGTGGAGACGGCTGCGGCCTGCGCGGCGGCGGGACCGAGGGATTCGCGCAGCAGGGCGGCCATCGCCATGGCGCCGAGCTTCATGCCGCAGTCCTGGAAGAACCACCGCCGGGTGATCTGCTGCCGCAGCGTATTGAAAAAATGCTCGCCGGACGTCATGGCATTATTCCTTGGTGATCGTTTCGTCGAGGTTCAGCAGCACGCGGGCCACGACGGTGTACGCCGCCAGTTGAGCCGGCGTGGTGTGCGGCGGCAGGCGATTGGGCTTGCCCGGTTCGCCGGTGGCCAAGAGCCAGGGATCGATCTGCTTTTCCGCGACGCGCGTCTCTTGCTTCTTGATCAAGGCCAGCAGCGTGTCTCGCTCGGTGGCGGTCGGCGGGCGGCTTAGGCAGCGGCGGAAGGCGTAGGTGATTCGCTCTTCGTCGCTTGCGCCGCCGCTGGTGAGGATCCGCACGGCCAGCGCGCGGGCGGCCTCCATCGACGTCGCCTCGTTGAGCCCCACCAGCGCTTGCAGCGGCGAGTTCGAGCGGCTGCGACGGATGCAGGCAGTGTTTCCTTCCGGCGCGTCGAAGGTTTGCAGCGCAGGATAGGGCGTCGAGCGGCGGCGGAGCGTGTACAGGCCGCGGCGATAGCGATCTTCGCCCGACTCTTCCTTCCACGGGAATGGCGCGTAGCTGGCCGGCGGCGTAAATAAATACATCGGCGCCGGTGGCATGACGGGGCGGCCGCCGACTTTCAACGTCAGCAGCCCCGAGACCGCCAGTTGAATATCGCGGACCACTTCCCCCTCGACGCGGAACCGCGGCCCACGCGCGAGCAGCCGGTTGTACGGATCGCGGGTATACAGCTCGGGCGTGACGCGCGACGACTGTTTGTACGCCGCCGAGTGGACGATCAGGCGGTGCAGATATTTGGTGCTCCAGCCATGCTCCATGAAGTCCACCGCCAGCCAATCCAGCAGCTCGGGATGGCTGGGAGGTTCGCTCTGGGTGCCCAGGTCTTCGCTCGATGCAACCAGCCCAATGCCAAAGTAATGCTGCCAGACCCGGTTGACGTACGCCCTGGCGGTGGTGGGCGCATTGCGGGCGGTGATCCAGCGGGCGAACGTCAACCGCGTGGGGGGCGCGTCGGCCGGCAGCGGGTTGAGGATCGACGGGACGCCGGGGACGACCGCATCCCCCGGTTTCAGCCAGTCGCCGCGCTTTAAAAGCATCGTCAGCCGCGGCTCGTCGCGAGCGGCCAGGGTCAACTGCGTGACCCCTTCGGGATGCTGCTTCCAGAGCGCCTCGATTTTTGTGTTGGCATCTTTCCACTCCGGCACCGTGGTGCGCCAGTAGCTGAACAGCGCCGCCGCCTGAGCCGGCGTACGCTCATCGCGCGGAATGGCCAGCACTTCGCGCACTGCCGGCGGCACAGGATCGGCCGTTGGCTGCGGCGACGTGGTGTAGCTCAAGCGGAATCGACCCAGGTTGTTCCCCTGCAAATCGTCCGAGTTCCAGCCGCCGTGATCTTGTTTCAGGTGAAACTCGAATTCCGATTCTTGTTTGGCCGCGTCTTTGCCGGATTTAGATTTGCCGCCCGTAGAATTGACACTGGTCGGCTTATCGAGCGCCACAACCAGCGTGCTGGGTCCGTTGTGCCTTCCCGGGCCGAGATCGCTCGACCAGGCGGTGTCCTCTTTGCCGTCGATGGCGTAGTTGGCCGGCCCAAGGACGCGATGCACCGGCTTCTTCTCGTTGAAGTTTGGATGTACGGCCGTTTCGGGTGGGCTTTCCAGATCGGCCGTGGCCTTGGCGAGCTTCAGCTTTTCTTTCTTGCCGCCGACGGGGCCCGCATGGATCCCGATTTCCGTCAGGCCGAACGTGCCCATGAAGGAGCGGCCCGGGCCGGCGGCAGGCAAGTTCGGGTCGTTGAGCATTTCCAGGCGAAAGCCGGTGATCCCGGGGAGCGACGTTTTCCACGCTAGCACCGAAGTGTTCTTCGTCGGTTGATAACCGGCGGTGCGGACACTGTCGTCGGGTTGCGGCAGGAAGCGCTGGCCGTCGGTCTTGTTCTTATCGATCTCGGGTTTGAATACGGTCCACTCCGCCTTAGGCGTTTTGCGCCACGTTTCTTCCCACTGGGCCAGGCGCGCGGGCCAGTCGGGGGTGTCAGATTTCAGCTTCGCTTCGATGTCGGCCATTTGGTGCAGCAGGTTGGCGCGCTTCGTTTGCTCGGCCGAGGTGTAGACGCGGGGCTGCGATTCGTGATCGTTATTCAGGAACGCGAACAGCCGATAGTATTCCACCTGCGTGATCGGGTCGTATTTGTGGTTGTGGCACTGGCAGCATTGAATCGTCAGGCCCAGGATCCCTTTGCCGACTGCGTCCATCCGATCGAACATCGCCTCCATGCGGAACTGCTCGGGATCGAT